>JAOTSI010000239.1 GCA_029865005.1 Desulfobulbaceae bacterium | reverse complement strand
TTACGTACAGGGAACTTTTTCGTCACGAACTTGAAAAAGGTGAAATTGATAAAATCAGAAAGGCGACCAATGGTAATTTTGCCCTTGGCTCAAGCAGGTTTACCGAGGAAATAAGCGAAATGCTCGGACGCCGTGTTATTCCGGGAAAAGCAGGGCGCCCAAAGAGAAAGCCTGTTGTGAGTAAACGTAAATAAACGTGGTCTGTCCCTTATGTCCCCTATTTCCTATTTCCATTTGAGGGTCTTAATCGCCAAATTAGCAAAATAGATGATGAAGATATGTCATCAGAGCTGAGAGTAAAATAAATATATAACATTTTGAATGTAAGCTCTGAAAACCCAGGGAAATTAATTACAGATTACAACAAAGCTGATCATCCTCTTATTGATGCATTGGACAAGAGTGTCCAACTAGCTACTGCTGTAGACAAAGTGTCAGGTATTCCTGGGTTTTCTAAAGTTAGCAAGATGATAGATAAAAAATCAAAACAAATAATTGATAAAAAAGCTTTAAAAGCTGAACAAGGTTTATCTTCACTTGAAAAAGATAACGAAAACCTTGAAAGTAAAGAAGTAGTAGAAGCAACATAATTGCAACGCCAATTAATTAAACGGCAAAAACCGCCGAACAAAACGGTCAACTGGAACAAAAGAGGCTCTGCTTTCCAAGTAATGAACTGTCGAGTATACGGTGCTATCCTCCACAGTCTGGTGCTGCTCTTTTGCTTCAGTTACCTAAACGTTAGCTGCAAGAGAAAATATTTTGATTTTTTTTACTGACGAAAAGTACCAAAATGATACAGCTTGGATAGAATATGAAAAATACATAAGATCTATATGGAAAGATTTACCCTATGATCTACGTATGATACATGAGGGAATGCTTCCTGAAGAACTGTTTGACAAAGCAAAATCCGTCAGCTTACATGATGCAAGAATAACTAATTATTATTTTGATAAAAAACTATCAGTTCTATCGGTTGTATTAAATACGGATTATGAAGGGAATTTAAGAAAAGCCTTTTTCGAATACTACGGGGCTAAAATAATACAAGATGTATCTCCCAATCGAAAAGGGCTAGGTCTTGATGATTACCACAGTGACATAATGTGCCATGAATTAACAAAAGATGAAGAAGATAACTTTCAGCACGCAATTATATTTTGTAGCGGTGAAGAGTTTATTTTAAGATTCTCATGTTTCAAAATGAAATATGAAGATATTTAATTTGTGATTAAGCAGCTAACCCTAGTACATTGTAAAATTTAAATATTCGCATTTGACATATTACTTGCTATTATCATCCAATAAACAAGGAGGATGACATGGCACCACGATACAGAGTGACATTGACCACAGAAGAGCGAGAAGAGTTTGAGGCGATCTCGATAAAAGAAAAAAGGGCCGCTCGAACAGTATGATATGCCCGAGCACTACTCCTGCTTACTGACATCAAGCAGGGCCCAAAATGGATAGTTGCAAAAGTAGCAGAAGCGTTAGGAACTACTCCTCGCAGTCTCGATCACCTAAAAAAACATTTTGTTACTGAAAAGGGCTTCTTTCAGCGATAGCACGTAAGAAGCGAATAAAACCTTCTCGGGAAATTCAACTCGGAGGCGACTTTGAAGCGCATCTTCTAGCTCTGGCCTGCACAGATGCTCCGCCTGGTAAAAAACGTTAGACTGTTAGACTGTTGGCAGAAAAGATGATTGAACTAAAAATAGTCCCTACAGTATCGCCAATGACTGTAGGGACTATTATAAAAAAAAATGAACTTAAGCCTCCCCTGAGTAAATACTGGAAAATTCCTCCTGATCAAAATGCCTATTTTGTGGCGGCGATAGAAGATATTCTCGAAGTTTATGCATGGACGCCAAAGACTCCGGGTTGCACCGAGCGATCTCCCTGTTTTTGCGAGAAAACAGACTGGAATAAATGCACAAAATAACATTAGCGCCTTCTTTTTGACCCCAAAAAACAGGGTACTAAGAGATACCCATCAGTTAGTGGAGCGGGCGCGGAAATTATTTATTTCCAACGGAGGAATGGTCACGGCTGCGCCGCTCACTTCGATGTTAACTGTGAGTAGGATGTGAATATTGGAAAAATCAGAAGAACCTAAGATAGCAACTCGTAAATCTAAAAATATAGCTTCAAATAAAAATCCATGGCCAAGAAGAACTTTGGTAAACAGCTTTTTGGGTTTGTATGGCATAAGTGTTCTGTGTTTTTGTTTAGCAGTAATTAGTGCGAGCAGTTTCGAACAATATGGCTTCTTAACGCTCCCTTATCAGGCTGGTAGAGTATATGGTGATAATGCCATGGCACAAATATGGGTATTTAGAATTTTATCAGCGGTTTTATTTCTTGCTGCTGTAATCTTTCATCTTAGGTACTACCGGTTAGTCAAAAACGACCAAATTCCTGAGGACATACCCATCCCACCGGGATTAGTTGTATGCTCTGAATGTGAAACCATTTATTTTGGCACAGAAGTACCAAAAATGATGTGTCAAAACTGTAACGGTAAAATAGTAACTCTTGAAAAGGTATTTGGCCCTAATAAGAATCGTCCTATACATCCCAACATAGCGAAAATAATCGAACAAACAAAATAAACCTGCTAGCCTAGTGTTCATCGTGTCAAGATGAATCCGGGACCTTGGGACTTCCATAATAAGAAATGAAATTGGTTTATGTTACCCAGTGGGTGAGAGCCGTAAAGGCATAAGGCTCACCTGTATAAAGCTTAGCTGGCAGGACAGTAGTGAAGCCTGAGGGGCGCACCAATTCCGGAACCACCATACTTAATTCAACATAATTAATTATGGTTTCCCCGGAATTATGTTACTTTTCTTTCTCCTGTCGCTAGGTGTCATCCTGACCATACGGTTACTGGTTTATAAAACGTTTAAACTGCCTATATCAGAAAAAAATCCCTATCTTTCAACCAGTTACTTTTTTTATTATATTTAATATCATTAATTCCATAATTGTTTTTTAATCACGGATGAGGAGCTGAACTCAATTGTGTTCTAGGGGTGTATTCAAAAAACATCTCTTTTGGGGATGGATTCTCTCTTTTGTAATTGGGCGAAATAATCTTGCACAACAGCACTTTTTCGAGGTAGCCTTCATGTGACATAAGTATCATCGGTTTAAGTGTTGAGGTGTTGCAGTAAAAAAATGCATAACAGGTCCATTTATGCATTTTTCCCCTTGCTGACAGTCGATAAGAGGGTATATCAGGTGAAAATCATGCAGTTGTATAATATCTTGTTGGTCCTGGTTTTTTGCTCTATATCATTTTCCAATGACCGTGCATGCTGAAACCGATACTGATGGTGACGGACTCAGTGACGTCGTCGAGGCTATTCTCAATAGCGATCCACAGGACCCCGATACAGATAACGACGGCCTTTGCGATGGTATGAACACTGTTGCCGGTTGCATTGCCGGTGAAGATGACGGTGACGGTATCATCTCTGCAACAGAGACCAGCCCAACTGATGCCGATAGTGATGACGACGGTTTGAGCGATGGGGAAGAGGGTGCTCTTGGTCTTGATCCCCTTGAACCTGATGCTGATTCCGACGGATTGACCGATGGGATTGAACGAGGACGATCATCCGGTATCAGCGATGGCATAAGCGGTGGCATAGGCCTACCTTACTCCGGGACGAGTATTTCTTGGACTCCAGACTCCCACCCCGACTCCATCACCGATCCCTTAGACCCGGATACAGACAATGATGGTTTATGTGACGGGTACTTGACTGTACCGGTAACCTGCATCGCCGGTGAAGATAGAAACGGCAATGGTGATGATACTGGTGAAACAAGTCCGTTAGATGCCGATTTCGATGACGATGGATTAAGCGACGGTGAGGAAGATCTCGATGGTGACGGCACGCTTGATACCACGGAAACCGATCCGCAAAATCAAGACACGGACAACGATGCCTTGAATGATGGTCTTGAGAAAGGCCGTTCTACTGCAATACCTACTGGTACAAGTGAAGGTGTTTTTGTCGTTGTCAGGGTATCTTATCTTGGAACGGCGGGAACATGGACGCCCGATTCCAATCCCACCTCAACCACTGAACCAAGAGACAGTGATTCGGATAATGACTCCATTCCAGATGGAGTGGAAGACAATGACCATAACGGTGATATTGATACGGGAGAAAGTGACCCCAATAATCCCGATGATGACAATGATGGAATTCCAACGGTTGATGAAGACCCGAACAACAATGGCGACCCAACAGATGACGATACCGATGGAGATACTATCCCAAACTATCTTGATACGGATAGTGACAACGACGGTAGTCTGGACGGTATTGACTGTATGCCCACCGATCCGCTAATTTTTCCAGGGGCTACCGAAATCTGTGACACCAAGGATAATAATTGCGATGGCAATAGTGACGAAGAAAATGTGTGCAAAGGAAAATTGTTTCTGATGTTTTTGCCTGCCGTACTCGGTGTGGATCCTCCCAATAACAAATGACTATAAAGTTTTTTTATACCTCCCAAAACCTAGAAAGATATAAAATCACCTTATTTTGTCCTTTTTTGTTTAGATTTCTTGCGCGCCTAATTCCGGTCCAATTATGGTCCCTGGAATTACGGAAAAAGAGATTTTCGGCGTGCTAACCTGAAGTTTATCGCAAGTGCAGTTATATATAACAATATCGTGTGCCATGATTTTAGGGTGAGGGATCGGATGTAACCACTATTCTAGGCCATTTCTCTTAGGAAATGAAGTCCATGGTAACTCGGACGCCTCCTCGGGTCGATTCCCCTCTCCAGGCATGGGCTCTAAACATGGAGCCGCACCAACTGTTGTTGGAAATATCGTTTATGATAATGCGGGCGGGTACCTGGTCACATGGTTCGTAACTAGCTGATTTAATAAAGTGCGTGTCTGTAAGTGGTCACAGGTATTATGAGTCGAGTTGGTAAACCACAGGGGCAGTATCCGATCAATAAGCCGACCCACCCGATTGTGAGAGCCAACGTTGCTTATAGTGATGGGAGCAGGCTTGATAACGCAAACTATCCGGATTTTATATAATTTTGTTCATTACTCTGATGCAATGGGTATTGGTATTTATGCCTTAGGGGTTCGGCAACAAAAAAACGTTGAACTCATCTAACGTAACCCACTGGCATGAGTGAAATGGGTTGTTCTTCAGGGGGCATTTGGATAAGTTTTTTGAGCTTTTCATCATCAAAAGCGCCGATTACCACGGTGCCTAGGTCGAGGGTTTCGGCCTGCAGGGAAATATTTTGCCCAGTATGGCCTGCTTCTATCATGATATATTGGACGGCCCGGCGGCCATATTTTTTTGAAGTGCGTTCTTTAACTCCTGAAAGGACCACTATTGCTGCGCAATCAGCCACACTGGTTTGCTGAAGAGCTGCCCCAGCTAGTTTTTGGCGGAAGTCTCCTTTGCTAATTTGTTTTAGAGAATGTCCATCTGGTAGGTAATGGTAAATGCCACTATCCAGAGAATCTACTAATCCGGCAACCAGGTAGAGTTCTAGGGGATAGAGAGCACCAGCCGAGGGGGCGGTTCTACGTCCTCTTTTGCCGGTAATGCCTTGGCCTGCCCATAAAAGTTGGCCCGCAGCGGCGAGGGAAAGTGGTTTTGAACTAAAAATACGATGGGACCGCCTTTGGGAGATAGCATTTTCTAGGCTCATTGTGCCGTCTGTTTGCGGTTGGGGAAGTTTGATCATTGCCTTTTGCTCCTGTTTGTTGCGGCAAGTTGGCACAGATTTATGCGAGAGGGTAACTGCTTGGATAGAAGTATTATTTTATAGATGGGCGGTTGAAACGAACTATTGTGCTCATTTGTTAATTCATTTTATTCTATTTCAACGTTACTTCTTTGTCGAGGCAAGGGAGGTCGATTTATTTGGTTCGTTTTCTAGGTCCGAGCAAGATTCACAGATCTCCCCACCGTTTTTATGGCACATTCCGGTGAGACTGTGTGAGGTTTTTCGAAGCTTTTTTTTGCAGAAATTTATTAGTAGACCACAGCCGAGTAGGGAGAAGGTAGTGATGATGAAAGTGATGAAAAAGGTTTTCACTTAAAATGCCTTATAATTATGGCTAATTAATTTGCTTTTTGTATTTTGCATAAATATTATAGGTTATCCGCCGAAATCGTCTGAGTAAATGCTTTCCCGTTCCACTCCAATATTTATAAGCATATCAATAAGTGATTTGGTCATCATGGGGGGGCCGCAGGTGTAATATTGCGCATCTTCGGGAGCTGGGTGGTCTTTGAGATAGTATTTATACAATATTTTGTGGATATGTCCGACATGGCCGGTCCAGTTATCCTCTTCTCGTGGTTGGGAAAGAGAGAGGTGGAAAGAAAAGTTGGGGAATTCTTTGGCGAGTTGTTCAAAATCATCGGTGTAGAAGGCCTCTTGGAGGCACCGTGCGCCATACCAAAATGATACAAGTCGTTTGGTCTTTCTGCCTTTGAAGTGTTCGAATATATGACTTCGCAAAGGAGCCATGCCAGCTCCGGCACCGACGTAGATCATCTCTTGGTCGCCTTCCTGAATGAGAAAGTCGCCGTATGGCCCAGAGATGGTAACCTCATCGCCATGTTTCAAGTTGAATATATATGATGAAGCTTTACCCGGTGGTATGGGTTTTTTCTCGCCTATGGGTGGGCTTGCGATTTTAACGTTTAGTTTTAAAACGCCTTTTTCGCCTGGGTAATTGGCCATGGAATAGGCTCTGGTTACCGGATAATGTACCTTTGATTTATACTGAAACATTCTGAACTTGGTCCAATCGCTCATGAATCTTTTATTTATGTCAAAGGTCGAATAGGAGAGAATATGGGGGGGGATTTCAATCTGAATATAGCCTCCGGGATTGAAGTCTACGTTTTCGCCCGTGGGTAACTTAAGAACTAGTTCCTTGATGAAAGTGGCGATGTTTTGGTTTGACTCTACTACGCAATTCCATTTTTTGGTTTCCAGCATC
>JAOTSI010000370.1 GCA_029865005.1 Desulfobulbaceae bacterium | reverse complement strand
ATTGGAATAACCGGCACCAACGGCAAAACCACCACTTCAGCAATACTTGAAAACATCCTCACTCTTACCGGACAAAATCCCGGAGTCATCGGAACAATCGATTGTCACTATCGAGACCCAGAAGATACTAAGATTACAGCACCATCCACCCTAACCACCCCAGATCCTTTAACCCTGCACCGAGTTTTACGGGAAATGGTTGATAACAGGGTAACCCATGTCATCATTGAAGCCTCCTCCCATGCCCTGATCCAACAGCGGCTAATAGGGCTTAACTTTCAAGCAGTGGTTTTCACCAATCTGAGTCGGGATCATTTAGATTATCACGACTCAATGGAGGAGTATTATCAAGCTAAAAAACTCCTTTTTACCGATTATCTTACAAAAGACGGTTTTGCTCTTATAGTTTCACAGAGCCAGAATGATCAACCTCCCATGTCCCCTGATTATAGCCTACGGTTGACGCAAGAGCTACACGACAAAGACATAGATCCAAATAGAATCATCACCTGCGGGTTTACCCCCGACTGCGACCTCTACACCAATTATCAAACCACCTCCTTAAACGGCAGTTCCATTACCTTTAACTGGCGCGGCACCCAATACCCCACATCTTCGCCCCTTACCGGACGATACAATATTCTTAATCTATTAGCAGCATGCGGTAGTGCCATCTGCCTCAATATCGACCCTCTCCATGTTTTCAATACACTGCGCAAGGGTGACCAAGTTGCTGGCAGACTGGAAAAAATAATACTACCAAACCCGAGCTTAGCACCTTTTAGCCCTTTAGTTATGGTGGATTACGCTCACACTCCAGATGCCTTAGAAAACGTGTTACGAACCCTGAAAGACATCACTTCCGGCCGACTTATCTGTCTCTTTGGCTGCGGAGGGGATCGTGATCACGGCAAGCGTAAGCTCATGGGCGCAATTAGCGGACGTCTCGCCGACTTAACCATTATAACCAATGATAATCCACGTAGCGAGCCCCCCCTTTCCATACTTCAAGAAATTGAAACTGGGTTGCTTAACGTAAAAAGACGACAACTAAAGGTGGCCGATCTCCTATCCCCTTCTTCTTCAAAACAAGGATATCTTCTCATCGAAGATAGGCAACGTGCCATACACACAGTTTGTAGTTTGGCCAACCCAGAAGATGTCATTCTCATTGCAGGGAAAGGACATGAAACCTACCAAATCCAAAATGGTCATAAGAGTTTTTTCGACGACCGATTGGAAGCCCGTAACGGCCTTCTTACTTGGAACAAGCGCCATCTCGTACAAGCAACCGGCGGCAAAATTACCCATGGCTCCCAACAGGAAGCTCTCGGTAATATCACCACCGACACCAGAGCCATTGAACCCGCACAAATATTCCTGGCTCTGAAAGGCGATAATTTTGACGGCCATGACTATCTGGAATCTGCTGTTGCCAAAGGTGCCAAAGTAATCATCACTGAAAAAATATTTGATCCTGGTAAAAATAATGTCATAGTTCTTCTTGTGAAGGATACTCTTCAGGCACTTGGAGATCTGGCTGCTTACCGAAGAAAACTTCTCGAAAATAGTCTGCGGGTAATTGGTATCACCGGCAGTTGCGGTAAAACAACAGTTAAAGAAATGACCGCTGCGATTCTAGCCCAACACTTTCGTGTGCCACCTGGCCATCCCGATCCAATCTTAAAGACAGCTGGTAATTTTAACAACCTCATCGGACTACCCTTAACCCTCCTTAGACTACAAGCTCATCACCGTGTTGTGGTACTCGAAATGGGGATGAATAAACCTGGTGAAATAGCTCGCCTCACTGAAATTGCAAACCCGGATATCGGCTGTATCACTAATGTACACGCGGCTCACCTTGAAGGTTTAGGCGATATCAAGGGAGTTGCTCACGCCAAAAGTGAACTCTTTGACCAGATGCAACATAGAAGTTATCGCATAATTAACTGTGATGACCCAAATCTAATTCATCTAACAACCAAAAATACTCCAAACCAAATTCATTTTGCCGTATCCGATGCAGCTGATTGCCCCAAACCTAAAATTGTCGCCCAAACCATCGAAAATCACGGAGTCGAGGGCTTGAAATTCAGGCTTTCCTACGATAATCAACCCAGTGACGTGGCCCTTGCGATGGGCGGCATACATAACATTAGCAACTGCTTAGCAGCGGCAGCAACCTGTTTGGCCGTTCCCGTGCCTTACTCTTGTATTGCACCGGGCCTGGCAAATTTTCAACCAGTAGACAAACGTATGGAAACCGTTTATCTCACCCACACGGTTCGGGCATTAAACGATTGCTATAATGCTAATCCCGCTTCCATGTGTGCTGCACTGAACACGGTTGCCAGCTTTTGCCCTAATCCAACAATCAAAGCCGCTGCTTTAGGAGACATGCTGGAGCTCGGCTCGGACGCCCCAGAATTACATCATAAGTTAGGGGAACTGGTGGGAGAACTTGGTTATAATTTTCTTGCACTAACCGGTGATTTTTCCGATTTCGTAGCCAAAGGGGCTATTCGAAAAGGATTGAATAAAAATGCTATTAAGATTTTTGCTAATAAGGACCACATGGCCGTCTGGTTTGCCGATCTTATCAATGATAATATATTGCCCCCGGGAAGCTGGCTTCTTGTTAAAGGATCAAGGGGAATGCGTATGGAATTAATGTTATCACACCTCAAAGAATTATTAGCACAGGAAACCATCGAGACCTAAAATATTATGTTGTATCATTTCCTATATCCACTTCATGAATATATCAGCGGTTTCAACGTATTCCGTTACATCACCTTCCGCACCATCGGAGGTGCGTTGACTGCATTCCTACTCTTACTTTTCATAGGTCCATCTTTCATCAGAATGATCCGTAAAATGCAAATCGGCCAAATGGTACGTGACGACGGACCTCAAACCCATTTATCCAAACAAGGCGTCCCCACCATGGGAGGTGTATTGATTCTTATGTCACTAACCGTCTCCACCTTATTATGGGCGGACCCGACCAGTGAACTCATTCAACTTCTTCTTGGAATCACAATTTTTTTTGGATTAATCGGTTCCATTGATGATTTAAAAAAAGTACGGAAACAAAACACCAAAGGTCTATCCGCCCGCCAAAAGCTCATTCTTCAAGTGACCGGAGCTGCAATAGTGGGCTTATACCTCACCGTTCATCCAGAATATGACAGTCGACTCAGCTTGCCCTTTAGCAAAGACGTACAACCTGATCTTGGTTGGTGGTATATACCATTTGCGGTTCTGGTCATCGTCGGTGCATCCAACGCAGTCAACCTCACCGACGGACTTGATGGACTTGCGGCAGGCCCAATGATAATCTCCTCGGCCGTATACTTGATTTTTTCCTATGTGGCCGGCCATGTGGTTATGGCAAATTACCTCCAAGTTCCTTATATTTCAGGAGCAGGAGAAGTCACTGTCTTTTGTGGTGCCATGGCTGGAGCATGTTTGGGTTTTCTTTGGTTTAATGCTCATCCAGCCCTTATTTTTATGGGTGATGTGGGATCCCTTGCCCTTGGAGCCGCACTGGGTACTGTTTCTTTGATCATCAAACAGGAAATGCTACTGGCCATAGTGGGCGGTATTTTTGTAATGGAAGCTTTATCGGTCATCCTACAAGTTGGATACTTTAAATATTCCGGAGGAAAACGCATTTTTCTCATGGCACCCTTTCATCATCATTTTGAGAAAAAAGGATGGAAGGAAACTCAGGTGGTAGTCCGTTTCTGGATCATATCAATAATATTGGGGCTTCTGGCTCTGGCAACCTTGAAACTTAGATAGCAATGAATAACCACAACAAACAAAAATACGCCCTCATAATTGGATTGGGGAAATCCGGCATGGCGGCAGTGCGTTATCTCCATGCCAAAGGATTTCAACTTGCCGTTACCGATGCCGGAGACACTAACCATTTCAGCAAAGATGACTTGGAAATTCTAGTACAATTAGAAGTAGATTTGGAATTCGGTGGTCACACCAACCGTTTCCTGCGCGATAACTGTCTTGTTGTACCAAGCCCAGGAGTACCGCTACAACTTCCCCTTATTGAGGAAGCTCGAAGAAGAGGATGTACCATTGCCGGAGAATTGGCCTTAGCCGGTAGTGAATTGCATATTCCCACGATTTGCATTACCGGCACCAATGGCAAAACCACGGTTACCAGTTTAATTGGTGAACTTTTACGGGCAGATGGTAAAAAAATTTTTGTTGGAGGCAACATCGGTACACCTATCCTGGAATACCTCCTCGCTCCCGAGAATATTGAGGTAGCAGTATTTGAATTGAGCAGTTTTCAACTGGAAAACATGGGGTCATTTCATCCCCATATCGCAGTGTTACTCAACATAACCCCTGACCATATAGATCGACATGGATCTTTGGAAAATTATGTAAGCGCCAAGCAAAATATCTTTGCCAATCAAAACCAAAACGATTTTGCTATAATAGGTTCTGATGATCATGAGTTGTTAAAGCTAATCGAA
>JAOTSI010000238.1 GCA_029865005.1 Desulfobulbaceae bacterium | reverse complement strand
CCGAAAAGTGCCAACATTTCTTTTTTCGTAACACAACCACACTGCAACCACCTTGGCCCCTTAAAAAATGGATCATTCAATTTCGCAACCTTTCTAATTGGCTTTCAGGCCTTTCCATCCTTTGCGACTATCTCGCATCCAACAGCAGTTTCTTTAAACCGCTATCCAAACCCATGCCCCTTGAACAATATTTTAAATCCGTCGCACTACCTGCCGCACAACGAGCTACATCCACCACCGGAACATTACAGATACTTCCACAAAAAACCTCTGTACCCTTAAACCAAACATATTTTAACAACCCGCTACCCTACAAGGAAAGATCGCACCTAGCCACAGAACTCACAACCAATTGATTTAAAAATTCAAAAAACATGTGGCCTAACACGACAGATTCCGAGAAGGAGTTATTTTATATTTCCGTGGCACTTAACTGTAAACAAGCCACCCTAACTTGACATGCTACCTCCGGAAGGGTATATATTTGTTATCAAAACACTCTAATTCATTAATCATAATTAGAGTATTCACAGATTAAACCACTAATAATAAAAACGGACTGCGCCCCTGCCATCATGACAGATATAAGAATCCTTTCTTTCCCTTCTCGCCAAGCAGCGAATTCACACACTATTGAGTATCACACCCAGTTAATCATCCCTGGAGATAACTCATGCTTAATCTTTTAGGGCATATCCTGGCTTACGGCTATTATTCTCGTCCAATTTTTGTTATCGGGGCCGGACGTTCGGGTACCACGGCCCTTACCCGTGCCTTAGGCCACCATCCCTCTATCTATGCTTTGGAGCAGGAATGCCCTTTTCCCGGCCATGTGGGTGAACTTTCCTATTATATAAAACCGGAAGCTCATACCGATTATTATCTTGAAAATCAAAGATTGGACCACAATGAAATTATAAGGAATCTGGCTGGCCTCTGTTTTGAAAGTTGTCGAGGAAAAAATTTCGGATTGGCCGATACGCTCAAGCAATTTATCCATGGCAATTTCAGCTTGCTCAAAGCACGCCACTGGTGCATTAAAACCTTTCCCAACAGAGAGGAATTTTTAGGTTTATGTCGCCTTTTCCCCAAAGCCAAATTTCTTTACATCCTTCGAAACGGCATGGACATGGTTCAATCCAGAACTCGTTTCGCCAATTTCAAAAAACATGGCTTTTACGATCATTGCCTCACCTGGACCATGAATGTCGATAAATATCGTTACATAGCCGACTATCACTATCATGCTCTAGAAATACGACATGACGTTCTGATTAACGATCCTGAAACAATCTTTCGGGAAATATACAACTTACTGGAAGTCCCATTTAATAACGGACCTGCCAACTTTATCGGCAACACCATAGTACATCCCCTTGATCAGCCCACCCTAGAAAACGTCAATATACAAGATGTTCTAAACAAAAGAGAACCACCTTATAAAACCTGGAGTAAGGAGGAAAAGAAAATATTTACCGACGTCTGTGGTGAAAACATGCAACGCCTTGGCTACGACATCCCCTTTGCATGAAAAAACTGTAAACGTTCACCAGCACCACGTCTGCGCGAGGCCGGATTCACATAGAACAAACTATAGCTCACCGAGCTGATCGCACACATCCGTAGCACTGACAAGTGCTTACCGTACCGATGTTACAGAGCTTTTATTTTTATCTCAGTGAACGGTTACGACAAACTAACGTGTATAAAATTCCCAAAAGATACGCGCTACCCTAACAATTACATCAGTAACATATCGGGAACATAATCTTTATATATCGTCCCATTTTTTTTAAATAAGACACAATAGACTGATTATAGGCAGCGAACTAGATCCTAAATTGCGCTGGTTGCTTAGTCATCTTCAAAGAGATACAATAGACGTATAATAGTAGACCACGACAGAAATGGTTCCTGGTCACAAATGCCTCATATTTATACAGTAGCCCCTGTTCGCTATAACCCGTCTATACGAGCAAGGGCTACCGCATGAAGAAAGTGCCTGTTACCACTTACCAAAAAATACCTCTAAAAATAAACAAGCAGGTAAATGGTATACTCAGAGATGAAATAATTCATTTTCCTGATCTTAAGTCATCACCATTAAATCTAGCTAATGAAAACTCAACTCTCCAAAAACAATCTCCTCATAGAACTAGAAAAACCTGAATATTCCTCTATTCTAAATCAATTTCACGAAAGGACTTTTCCTAAAAACTCTTTAATTTACGGCCCAGATCATGAAGAAGACCTTGTATTAATAGTTAAAAAAGGCAAAGTAAGACTTTATATCAGCTATGAGGATAAAGAATTTTCCTTGGCCATTCTAAAGGCCGGGGACCTTTATACCACCCACACAAGGACTTTCCTCTCCGCCCTGGAGGATGTAAAGTTACTTGTTATGCCAGTTAACCGCTTTTATACTTTTATGACTTCCCATCAAATTTTTTCCCAAACTATTATCGCCACCCTTGGAAAATTACTCAAACAATCCTTTTCCATTATCGAAAGTCTTATTTTCAAAGATGTCACCCAGCGCATCGTTGAATTTCTTCTATATGAAGTCAACCATCACGGTCACCGAAACGAAAAAGGCGTTACCGTTGAAATTGATCTCACCACAGAGCAACTTGCTTCGGTGGTAGGAGCCAGCAGACAAACAGTTTCTACCATCATCAATGATCTAGTGCGCTCCGATGTTGTAGTCAAAATAAATCGTAAGACCTTTTTAGTTCCCAACCCCGCGCTTTTAAAAGAATTTCCTCACGGTTGACCCCTCTTCGACTATTTTATTTTCTCTTTTGTCAGCTACCCGACAGAATCCTTATTTTTCTTCACCTATACTCAAACTGCATTAAAAATTACTTTCAGTTAATCACATCACATACTCTCGTCATCTGGAGGAGTAACTATGGCTAATAAGAAAATATCTATTGAGGAAATGTCCATTTGGGATGATGCTCATCAGATGTTACGCAAAGCCCAAAGAGATGGAGTGGAAACCGCGTGGGATCGCTTGGCGCAACAAACACCCCATTGCACATCCTGTGAACTTGGAACAACCTGCCGCAATTGCACCATGGGTCCCTGTCGAATCAGCAAAAAAATGCCCCTGGGTGTATGCGGTGCCGATGCCGATGTTATCGTAGCTCGCAACTTCGGACGATTCATTGCCGGTGGGGCTGCCGGACACTCTGATCATGGCCGAGACCTCGTGGAAGTATTAGAAGCGATCGTCAATAATGAAACGAGTGATTACGCCATAAAAGATGCAGAAAAATTACTAAGAATCGCAAAAGAGATAGGAATTGATATTGAAGGACGCGGCATCAAAGAAGTTGCCAAAGACGTAATGGATGTGTTCTACGCCGATTTCGGGAGTCGTAAGAAAGAAGTCGCCTTCCTATCCAGAGTCCCTAAGAAAAGAAAAGAAATTTGGCAAAAACTAGGCCTGACTCCCAGAGGAGTTGATCGAGAAATAGCTGAAATGATGCATCGCACCCATATGGGATGTGATAATGATGCAGCCAACACCATGCTCCATGCTGCCAGGACTTCCTTAGCAGACGGTTGGTCTGGCTCAATGATCGGAACGGAGCTCTCCGATGTCATCTTCGGGACTCCAACTCCCAAAATGGGCAAGGTCAACCTCGGGGTCCTCAAAAAGACACAGGTCAATGTTCTAGTACATGGTCATAATCCCGTGGTCAGCGAAATGATCGTAGAGGCTGCCAACTCATCAGACATGATTAAAAAAGCAAAGCAAGCTGGCGCTGAAGGAATAAATATCGCAGGACTCTGCTGCACCGGCAATGAAATTCTCGCTCGACGCGGAATCCCCATGGCGGGCAACCACCTTATGACCGAATTAGCTGTGGTTACCGGGGCAGCCGAAGCAATCGTGGTAGACTATCAGTGTATAATGCCAAGCCTGGTACAGGCAGCGGCATGTTATCATACTAAATTCATCACCACAGCCAATAAAGCAAAATTCACAGGAGCTATCCATTTTGACGTCAAGCCACGTCATGCTCTTGCTCAAGCCAAAGAAATAGTTGGTATCGCCATAGAAGCATTTAAGCATCGAGACCCAAACCGAGTGGACATCCCCGGTGAGCCGGTAGATATAATGACCGGGTTCAGCAATGAGGCCTTACTAACCGCACTGGGCGGCACCCTTGATCCTTTACTCGATGTGGTTAAGTCTGGTAAAATTCGTGGATTTGTCGCGATCGTTGGTTGCAACAACCCTAAATACCGACAAGACTCCTGTAACGTCGGCCTCGCCAAAGCGTTAATAAAAAAAGACATCATGGTTCTTGTTACCGGTTGTGTAACCACCGCAGCTGGCAAGGCAGGATTATTGGTCCCTGATGCCGTAAACCAAGCAGGCTCTGGACTAAAAGAAGTCTGCACCGCATTGGGCATACCTCCTGTCCTTCACATGGGAAGCTGTGTGGATAACTCCAGAATATTACATCTGTGCAGCTTAATAGCCAATGCACTCGGAGTAGACATATCCGACCTCCCTGTGGGAGCATCTTCACCAGAATGGTACTCAGAAAAAGCGGCAGCCATCGGCCTTTACGCCGTGGCAAGCGGCATCTACACCCATCTGGGGCATCCGCCAAATATAACCGGTTCCCAACTAGTTACCGACATAGCACTCAATGGCCTCGAAGATCTAGTCGGAGCATCTTTTGTTATCGAACCCGATCCGATAAAAGCAGCAAACCTGCTTGATGCACGTATTGCTGAGAAACGAAAAGGCTTAGGCTTGCCAACATAACAAAACGTAAAGTATACTTAGGAACCGCTAAAAAACAACTCCATAATAACAAATCTTTTTTAATATTTGTTATATTTTTAAACGGTTCCTTTTCTTTATCTTATCCACAATTACTGAAGTTTCCTGATTATGATTTTGCTCTATTATTATGCATGTGATATATCTTATTGAAGATAAAGCGGTTCTATCACGAAGGAGATTCTTGTGAAAAAAATTAATTAAATAGGTGTTTGCTATGTTGATAGCAAACACCTTTAAAAATAATTTAAAACTCAGCGTCTTTGCATACCCTGCCAAGTGGGAGCTAGCTAATAATCAGGAAACTTCAGCACGATTAATATCCCAAACTTAAATAACAGATCACCTAAAACCGTAACCAAATAAATATTCTCGACACTGTGTTTACTTATCTAAATTAACTTACTATTTACATAAATAATTCCATCCTTAATGACAGCAACAAAAAATAATTTATCCGACAAAGTTGTAGCAGGAGGCACCTGGTTATTCGGCCTGAGGGTAAGCCAAAAGTTTTTAGGAATTATAAGACTTCTCATCTTGGCGCGCCTACTCTCGCCCAATGACTTCGGCCTACTCGGCATCAGCATGGCCATCCTTTTTACCCTAGAGTTATTCTCAACCACCGGATTTGATGCCGCCCTGATCCATAAAAAAGAGAATATTCGAACTTACCTTGATAGCGCATGGACTGTGACATTTCTCAAAGGATTTATAATCTTTTTGATTACCTTTTTTTGTGCCCCCTATTTAGCAACCTTTTTTAATGAACCCAAACTTCCTCCAATCCTCCAAACCATAGGTTTCGTAATTTTACTCCGCTCATCCACTAATATTGGAATTGTATATTTTACAAAAGAATTTTCTTTTAACAAACTATACACATACAACCTCATAGGCACCGCCTTAGACTTCTCGGTTGCCGTTGTTTGTGCCTTAATCTTCAGAAACGTCTGGGCTCTTATTCTAGGCATATTAGCAGGAGAAATAGCCAAGCTCATCAGCAGCTTCGTACTCCATCCTTACCGTCCCAGGTTTCATATCGATATTGAAAAAACCAAGGAACTCTTCGGCTACGGCAAATGGGTTTTCATGTCCAACTATCTCATCTTTTTCCTAACTCAAGGGAAAGACCTCTATGTAGCAAAGGTATTGGGTACTATACCTCTTGGTTTTTACCAATTAGCCTATAAAATCTCTAATCTCACCTCCACCGAAATCAGCCAGGTTATTGTTCAAGTCACATTCCCAGCATATTCTAAATTACAAAACGACGTTGAAAGAACCAACAGATCATTCTTTAAAGTGTTGATAATAAATAGTATCATGACCTTTCCAATCTCATTTTTTCTCATAACCGCCGCCCATGAATTCATAACAATTTTCCTCAGTGAAAAATGGTTGCCCATCGAAACAGCAATGCAAATACTTTGCCTTCACGGGCTTATCAATTCCTACAACGGCATTGTCGGAGCCATCTTTCAAGGTACAGGATCACCTAAAACCATTACCTTGGGCTCGGCACTCCAACTCATTACATTAGCGCTCTTAATCAACCCCCTTAGCTCCCGCTTTGGTTTCACCGGCACAGCGATGGCAATAACCGTTTCATCTTTATTTATAATGACATACTTAACCGCTAAACTTAAAAATACCATTCACTGCAGTTTCTCTGATATCTACAGAGCCATTATTCTCCAAATAGTCTCATCGGGAATTATGTCAGTCTTTATTTTCTATGCTCTCCGAGAGCTCCCCATTAATATATTCACCTTCGTAACCGTTACCGTCACCAGCGGCTTCACCTATCTAATAACATTATACTTACTAGACAAAACCTTCCATTTTCGCATACTAGATACTTTTACAGAGCTCATCCGACAACGATTTTCAAAATTCCAATTAATCATGAAAATATTAGACAAATTATAAGTTATTTCTACAGAATCAAAGGTGAATTCTTGATATCAGTTATATCTTCCGTTGCTCTTACCCGTATCTCACAACCACTCTGCAAAAGTGAGCGATCAATTTTAGTAAACCTAAAGCTGCACGAACCATTAGAATGTATTCCTCCTGTCAATAAATCTTCACGAAAGATATCAGCCTTAGTGGTCGCAACCTTATTGCCGTCGATATACTATTATGCCCTATGAAAACAAATGCCAGTTGGCCTCTTTATTATCAATGAGTTACCTCCCTGCTCCACGCCATTCCTTATCATAGCTTTCTACAATTTTTTCCTAAAA
>JAOTSI010000237.1 GCA_029865005.1 Desulfobulbaceae bacterium | reverse complement strand
GGATTTTTAGTCGTCTTCAAGAAGAGGTAACAGGCGCATAGCAGCGTTATGTAACTGTTGCCTTGACAAAGAAGACGGCTAAAAAACAAGCCAGATGGGGTAATTTATTTTTTCCGAGGCCCTAAGTGGTCACAGGCATCTCATCTTCATGCGATTGCCTCTGCCCGCATATAAGGACTATAGCGAGCAGCGGCAACTGCATAAACCTGACAACTCAGCAACTACCTACAAATCATCACAATTTTCATATCAGTTAGTTACGAACCCTGTGATCAGGCACTTTCCCTGTTTTTCCTATACTTACACAAACAATTATTTTCTTACTTAATCACAATAATTTTCTATGCTATAATCAGACAATGAAACTAATATCATAAGTAACGACTGCAATATTCAATTAAATAATTGCACACCAGTCAAAATTTATCAACCAAGTACTGAATAACACATTTATTGGCTTTACCAATAACTCATCATATTGACAATTGCGAGATTATCATGAACATTCCTAATCCAGATCATATCGTGGAAGAAATTAAAGCAAATATCAAAGATGAAGATCTTTTAAAAGGATATTTAGTTCTTAATCATTTTGATGACGTTTCCGAAATCCATCAAAGAAAAATACTTTACGAACTGTCCAAGGCAGAGCCTTTTTTTTCAGTACCTCTTCTACATTATTTAACATATAAATATCCAGAATATTCTGTCACCATACCGTCAATCAGAGAACTACTATTATCCGCAATTATTGCTGATCCTAATATTCTTCTGCAACAACTCTCCAACAACGAAATATCTCATAAAGATATTTACATAGAAACAGCAGGAGAGTTAAAATTATCAGAAGCAACCCCTCTATTAATTACCTTACTATCAGAAACCAATGACAGCCAACAACTAAAACTAATAATCTTAAACCTTGGCCTTATAGGGGACCCCCTAGCAATCAATACCCTAACTGATTATCTTTATTCTGCAGACCAAGAGTTAATTATTTCTGCAATAACCGCTTTAGGTGATGTGGCCACTGAAACAGCTATGAAGCGATTAGCTGGCAGGATGGGAACCGATAATGAACTTGATTTAAAAATATTAAAAATTTTTGCTAAAGTACAGGGAAGTGTTTCACTAACGAATCTCAATGAGGCAATAAAAGCACACCACGCAGGAATGCGTACTTTCGCAAAGCAAGAACTAACACGGTTGGGAGCAAAAAGTATTCCTTTTCTCTTAGACAATCTAACCGACGGCAACAACGACTTCGTAATTCACACTCTTAATGTTTTGGGAGACATAGGGGATGAGTCTGCAATATTGCCCATACGTAACCTACTTGAAGATTTGCCTGCAAATGCCAATGTCAGGTTTGCCTCATATGAGGCATTAGCCTTGCTACCTTTACGAAAAGGAGCATATACCCTCACCTCAGGACTTACTGATCCCGAAGAACAGGTATGCATCGCTGCTGCTAGAGCCATTGACCGGAACTATAGCGAAATACTAGCTGCTGGAATTAAAAACCTCGTACGGATTAACTCCGATGATTCTCTTCATATCTGTAAAATTATCATCGACGCCCTAACAGAAAATATATTTCTTAGCTTAGCGGATGAATCCATATTTCATGACTTTACATTAAGCTATCTTCCAAAAATTCATCCCGATATACAAGAGCATTACCTTCGATTACTCAAAAGTAAGGGACAAAATGAATTCGCAGCAAAATTGGAACAAAATATCGCAGGCAAAGATCAAGGTGGACGGGTTAACATTTGCGCTGTTGACGATTCACGGATGATCCTAAGTATTTACAAAACAACTCTCCACGAATTAGGGTTTGAACCAATTCTTTTCGAATTTCCAGCAAGTGCACTGGATTGGTTGAAAGAAAACAAACCAGCCTTGGTATTTACAGATTTAAACATGCCAAAATTAACTGGGATTGAACTTACTTCTGAAATACGGAAATTTTACTCAACTAAAGACTTACCGATAATCATGGTAACAACTCAGAGTGATACCCAAGATCATGAGGCAGCTTATGAAGCAGGCGTTAACGCTCTTCTCATGAAACCGTTTAACAAGGAGTCTTTACATTCTGAAATAATAAATCATATTAAAGAATGAGATCAATACTTAGAGAAAAAAAGGGGGGGGAAGAAAGAGAGAAGAAAAGTACTACTCCGGTGACTATTACGTCTCCCGGAGCAGGAACTAGAATTTACATACTTGCCACTGACGATACGGCAGCGTTGGCCATATCAAGAACAACAGCGGGAAATACTCCCATAAAAACGATTACAAGTACCAAGGCCAAGCCTACAAATTTTGTCAAGCCGTCGAGCTCTACCATAGGACGTTCCTCTGAAGCATCGGTATAAGCTGCTTTAACCACAGACAAATAGTAGTAGATAGCGATGGCGGTATTAATGGCAGCCATAATAACCAGGTAAAGATGATCTTTGGCCAAGGCAGAGGCAAGGATGAAAAATTTACCTATAAACCCTGTAAAAGGAGGAATACCTGCCAATGCAAAAAAACTGAGCATCATGATAAAAGCCAATACTGGTTGACGCTTATACAATCCTTTTAGGTCATCAACCATCAGGTTTTCACCTTTTTGCGAAACGGTATTTATAACCAAGAAACAGGCCAAATTCATAAACACGTAACCAGTAATATAGAATATGGCATTGGAGTACCCGACAACATCCAAAGTAAGCAAGGCAACCATTACGAAACCAGCATGAGCAATACCGGAAAATCCGAGCATTCTTTTGATATCTTTTTGCACTAAAGCACAAAGATTTCCGTAAAACATGGAACAAACTGCGGCTACCACCATAAAATCAATCAAAAACGTTTCACCGGCCGGAACCAACAAATTAATTAAGCGAATAAGCAGCGCCACCGCACCCAGCTTTGGCAGCGTTGCGATAAAGCCGGTAGTTTCATTGGACGCACCCTCATAAATATCGGGTACCCAAAAATGCATGGGAGCTACTGCTAATTTAAACATAAAGCCAGCCAACACCATAAGAGTTGCAAAAATGGCTGCTGGTTGAGAGCTAACTTGTGGGTAGATAACTGCAATCTCTTTAAGATAAGTAGTACCAGTTAAACCAAAAATATAACTCATCCCGTAGAGCATAAAGCCAGTGGCCACTACCCCGAAAAGAATATATTTTATACCAGCTTCCATCTGGGCTCGCAAACCGTTCTGATCATTCCGCATGGGGACAAGAAGATACAGAGCAAACGAAGACAATTCCAAAGCAACGAATATGGCGATTAACTCTATTGAGCTAACCAGCATCATCAATCCCAGAGTACTGAGAAAGAGAAACATGTAATATTCTGGTCTGACAGATTCTTCAATATCCTTCATTCGTCTACCCATCACCAGAACCGCGACAAGCCCGAAGGACATTACTAACTTGAAAAACTGTGAAAACCCATCAACCATATAGCTCCCAGCAAACAAAACCGCCTGTGAGTTATGATTGACCAGGGAGGCGACAACGGTTGCACAACCAAAAAAAATGGCGGTACTACTCAGTGCATCTTTTTCTTTCTGGGGAAAAATAGAAAGAACAAAAAAAGCGACTGCCGCGATTAACAAAATGAGTTCCGGTAGAATAGCCATGTGGTATTCCTTTCCTTAATTTACTCTCGAGTTATACAGTTAGCGCAGGAGCAATTGAGCAACATGCTGTTGCTGTTCCCACGAATTAAACTGAGTCAATAAGTCCCCGACCGAAGTATGAATTAGATCAAGAAAGGGTTGAGGCCCCAGACCGATCCAGAAAACAAAAATCAAAAACGGAGTCAGAGTTACAATTTCACGCAATCCCAAATCATTAAGGTGAGACTGGTCAGGATTATCAGTACCGCCCCAAACAATTTTCTGGAGCATACGCAACATATAAGCAGCCGCTAAAACAGCGCCTGGGATACAGGCCAAAGCCAGGGCAATACTATGATCGAAAGCACCTGCGATTATTAAAAACTCACCAATAAAAGAGTTGGTTCCTGGAAAACCGAAAGACGATAAGGCAAAAAAGGTTAAGAAGGTTGCATACCAAGGCATGTACTTACCCAACCCTGTAGCTGAGCGCAACTCTCTACTATGGGTCCGCTCATAGATCATACCGACACAAAGGAACAAGGCACCGGTGGTCACCCCATGGTTAATCATTTGCAAGATCGCGCCTTCAACCCCATGTACGTTAAAGACAAAAATACCCAAGGTTACAAATCCCATGTGACCCACACTGGAATAGGCAATCAATTTCTTCATATCATGTTGAGCCAGAGCAGTAAACCCGCCGTAGATTATACCGGCAATGGACAACCATAATAAATATGGTGCCAGAAAACTGGCTGCATATGGTGTTATGGGCAGACAGAAGCGCAGAAAGCCATAAGTCCCCATTTTCAACAGTACAGAGGCCAAGATGACTGACCCTGCGGTGGGTGCTTCAACATGAGCTGCGGGTAACCATGTATGAAAAGGAAACATGGGAACCTTGATGGCAAATGCCAAGGCAAAAGCCAGAAAGACCAGAATTTGAAAAGTATCCCCATAGGAAGCATTCCACATCATGTCTGGAATATAAAAGCTACCATTGTTTTTCAATGACAGGGCGATAATGGCTACCAGTAGCAGTACCGAACCAGCCAAGGTATAAAGGAAAAACTTTATAGACGCATATACTTTACGGGGCCCGCCCCAAATGGCGATAAGCATGTACATAGGGATGAGCATGAACTCCCAAAGTACATAAAACAAGACAAAGTCTAAGGCCATGAAAACTCCGAGCATAGAGGTTTCCATAACCAGCAAACAAACCATAAAGGCGGTGATTCGAGTTTTAATATAGCGCCAGCTTGCCAACACGCACAGGGGCATAATAATGGTGGTCAACATAACCAATAATACAGATATCCCATCAATTCCTATAACGTACTGAATCTTAAGGGATGGTATCCAAGCGTGTTGTTCCATCAACTGATATTCCGAGCTCCCTGTATTGAAACGAGAGAGTATCCTCAGAGAGCAAAGTGCAGTCACCGAAGTAATGAACAAAGTCCAAAAACGGGCGAATGTCTCCTTGCGGTACAACAGTAAGACCATTGCACCGGCCAAGGGTAAAAAAATCAGGAAACTGAGCAGGGGAAAACCCCCATCGATGTTCAAGTTATCCATTCCCTACTATCCTTTGATTTATGAAAGTTGGTAGAACGCGAATGCCGTAACTATGAGCGCCATAATGGTAACTGCATAGTAGATGGTATACTGTATCTGCCCGCTTTGCAGACATCTCATCCGCCCGCCCATAGCCCGTACGCATCTAGCGATTCCGTCTACGACCCCATCAATAATGTGCCAATCGAACCAACTCCAAAAACGGGAGAAAGTCATCAGGGAAAGTAAGCCCACAGCCCGATAAGCCTCACCCCAAGCGGTGTCAAACCATTGGATGGGATGTTTAGCGATCCACATGAATAAAGCCGCACCCCGACGATAAAACCAATCCATGTCAAGACTGATGGTATCTCTGGGCTCCATATATTTTTTAAACATAAAGAAAGCTAAGGCTGCAAAGCCAACCACTTGCAAGGTCTCTGCCACATGATAACCGCCGTAAGGATGATAATTCACCCCATAGGGCAGGATGTTATAAAGGGCCTGGGGAAAACTACCAATCAGGATACAACCCAAGGCCGCAAGAGCCATGGCAAGCTGCATGTTCCAGTTAGGATCTTCAGCCTTGGCAAATGTTTCCTCACTGCAGTTATTCTTACCAAACCAGATGAAATAAGGAAGCTTCAGTCCGTTATAGATAAAAGTACCCGTGGCGGCAAACATTAGGGCAAAAACCACCCAGTAAAGATGTTCTTCACCAGCTGCGGAAAGAATCATAGACTTAGTGACGAAGCCTGAGAAAAAAGGTAATGCCGAGATAGAAAGACAACCAACCACCGTAAAAATCATGGTTGCTGGCATTTTAGAATACAAGCCACCCAATTCTGTAAACTTGGTTTTACCGGTTTGGTAAAGAATCGCACCTGTTCCCATGAACAGAAGTCCTTTATAGAGGATATGAGCAACCGCATGGGCGCATGCCCCATTGATTGCCATTTCCGTACCGATACCAACTCCGGCTACCATATAACCAACCTGACTAATAATGGACCAGGCGAGTAGTTTACGAATATCATTTTCCATGATCGCGTAGATCACACCATATATCGCCATGATTACGCCGAGGACGATCAAGATATCAAACCCGGAGCAAGAGCGCGCCAAGGTGTAAACAGCAGTCTTGGTGGTAAAGGCGCACATGAAGACGGCACCGTTAAATGATGCCTCACCGTATGCATCTGGTAACCAAGCATGAAGCGGTACCACTGCAGCGTTCAAGGCAAAACCGATCATAATCAAATAGGTATAGAGCTGAGGGTGGTCGACGTCCAGCGCAATAAAACTCATATCACCAGTCGCTTGCCAACGTAACATTATACCGGCAAGCAGTATCACGCCGCCCAAGGTATGAATCAATAAGTAACGATAACCCACTGCAAGAGATCTTTTACCTCTTCTAAACCAAATAAGGAAAGTTGATGCAAACGCCATCATTTCCCAGAAGAAAAAGAGACTTAAATAGTCACCACAATAGATAGTGCCTAGTGATCCGGCAACATATATCCAGGCGGCCATGTGTTCACCGGCCCGGTCCACATGATTACCATATAGGGTACCAATCACGCACATTAAGGCCATGATAAAGCCGAAAACTGCTGATAGTTTATCCACCCTGGCAAACATCAGCTGCCAATCCATAAAATTATAAAGCCCAAATTCACCTGTTAAACTATTTAAAGATAACACACTGAAAAGGGTGAGAATCGGTACCGCCATCAAATAAATTTTGCGTAGCGGCCCCCTGACAAAGGGCAAAATAAGTGCACCAATTATAAGTATCAGTACTGGGTGAGGGACATTACCGATCATAGTAATCCTCGCTGGTTTGAATTCCGGATTTACCGAACCAGCCGGCAACCCGAATAAT
>JAOTSI010000020.1 GCA_029865005.1 Desulfobulbaceae bacterium | reverse complement strand
TGTCAAATCCGATGACCGGTTTATTGCCCATTAATTCATAGGTAGTGGCTGCATATCCGCATACTCCGCCAGCTGGACCTGAGAGAATGGCGTTACTGCCGGTGAATTCCTCACCACTAACCAACCCGCCATTTGATTGCATGAAGTGAATGGGAATCTCTTTAATTGATGGATGAAATCCCTGGCGAAAACCGTGAAGGTATTGGGTGATATGGGGTGTGAGGTAAGCATCCACACAGGTAGTATCCCCCCGGCCCACGATGCGGATACGCGGCATGACTTTGTGGGAGAGGGAAATATTGGTAAACCCCATTGATTGAGCCATCTCGCCGATGATAATTTCATGTTCCTGGTAATTATGGCCGTGCATCAGGACAATGGCTAAACTCCGGATTCCCCGGTCATAGACTTGTTGCAGTTGTACTCGTATCTGTTTGGGGTCGGGTTTTTGCAAAACTACAAAGGAAGTGTTGCTGATCCCGGTGACAATTTTGTGTTGATTGGCGCTATCTTGGGCGGATAATGGTCTAACTCGTTCTTCCACTTCAATGACCAGCTTATGGAGCGGCTGGGGCTTTTGGATGTTTAATGCGAAGAGATCAGGACGGTTTTGATGCCCGATACGGAGTAGATCGCCGAAGCCTTTGGTGATCACTAAGCAGCAGGGCTCACCCCTTCTTTCCAGAAGAGCATTGGTGGCTACAGTGGTACCCATACGAATGGATTGAAGCATATGGGTGGGTACTTCAGTTGGAATAGGTTCTCCACTGATACGTTCCATGATGCGGCGAATTCCTTCTCTGGGAGCATCAGTGTAGTGAGTCGGATCTTCAGAGAGGAGTTTTTCGCAGTAGGTCGTAGTTCCGTAGATAGCGAAGACATCAGTAAAGGTCCCGCCACGGTCTACTGCAAAAAAGATTTTGTCGTCGGATAGTATCATGTGAGAAAGAAAGGATATTATGATTTTTCCTTGAACCAGAATCACTAGTAATCATATACAAACTTACGGTGTATGAAATTAGTTGTAACTGGTCATGGGGTTCGTAACAAGTTAGTTTTATACGGTGCTAACTAGTAAGTGGTCACAGGTGTGTTAGGTTTTTGCAGTGGCCGTTGCTCGCTATAGCCTTTCTATGCGGGCCAGGGCCTTCGCATGAAGATGAGGTGCCGTGACCACTTACAATGAGTTGGTTGTGAACTTTGTGATCAGCAATGGGTTATAAAATTAAAATTCTTTAAATTAAGTTAGTGATACATCTAATAAGGGGTGCCTTTACAGCTTCGTGCTATAGTGTCAGTTAAAAGGGTTGATGTGCAACTATTCGTTATTATAATGATAAAGAGACTAGGCGTGTTGCGATGTATGTATTATGTCATGGGACCGGGACTATAGTCTCTAAGTATGGTTGAATGAACAAGATATTGTTTAAGCAAATTAAAGCCTGATCAGGAAAGTATTCCAGTTTTCAGAGACCGGTAGGGGGCACCCCATGTGGGTGCCCGGCAAAACCAAAAGCGAACTTTGGAAAGCTTAGGGACTAATAATAAATAACTTCCTATTCTCGCGTTTGACATCAGCCCGTATTTTTTCTGCTCCTCATGTCGCAAAACCCTCGATGTAGCTCTGCTATTTATGTGTAACCGTTCACCGGGTAAAAAGAACAGTTCCACAACATCGGTCTAGTAACCGTTCACCAGTGCTGCGGATGTGTGCAAGCAGGCCGGTGAGCTATAGTTAATCCTATGTGAATCCGGTCTGATCGTGCGCAGACGTGGTGCTGGTGAACGCTTACATTTATGTGGTTTTGCTCGGGCGGAGCGAACTAATCCGATCTAAATTTGAACACGATAATTACGAAATTTATTTATTTTGTGTTTCTTAAGTCGATAATATTACTTACAGTCGGGTCCCCAACCACATAGGGGAGCGGAATTAATTTTGGTTCCAGATCATAAGCGCCTTTTTGTACACCATGGATCTGGAGATATCAAGGTCAGCGGCGATAGAGCTTACCGCCTTTTTAAGTGTCATATCTGGTTGCTCATGATACCAAGTGAGCAGGGCGTCGAGGTCCTCGGGTTTGTCCGTTGCGCTTTTTTTTGCCCCGGTAAGGATAAAAACGAATTCGCCTCTGGGGTTTTCTTTTACTTTGTCGACAAGCTGTGATAGCGGTCCGCTTAAACGCTCTTCGTGGATCTTGGTTAGTTCACGAAAAACGAAGGTGTGGCGATCACCAAAGACCGTAAGACAATCTTTCAGGCAACTACTTATACGATGAGGTGACTCATAAAAAATTACAGAACAAGGAAGGGTGGAAATGGTTTTAAAATATTTTCGTCTTTGTTTAGGTTTGGATGGAGGAAAGCCTCCGAAGAAAAAAGTGGTATCCTCTAATCCAGCAATTGAAAGTGCTGTCGTTATGGCTGAAGGGCCTGGAATGGGAACTACTTTGATGCCAGCCTCTCCGGCAATTCGTACCAGAACATGGCCTGGGTCAGAAATAGCTGGAGTTCCCGCATCTGAAACGATAGCAATGTCATCTCCAGAGAGTAGTTTTTCAAGAAGAAATTTTGCTTTATGGGCTTCCTTTTCCCGGTAGTAACTGGTGACTGGTGTATGAATATCAAAATGGGTTAGAAGCTTACGGGTGTGTCTGGTGTCTTCGCAACCGATGATCTTTACCTCACGTAGGGTGCGAAGAGCTCGTGCTGTAATGTCTCCCAGATTGCCAATGGGAGTGGCAACCACATATAGGGTGCCCTCTGTTTGTTCTATTTTTTGTTTCGGTATTTGTGGAGACATATAGTAACTAGGGAAATAATTTCCGGTCCGGCGAGTTGCGGGCAGGCAAATCGTTAATTCCAGATAATTGATGGTTAATAATTAGTACCTGTCCACATCTCTTCGGAGAAGCGGACTACTTTGTTTCTTCCAGATTCTTTAGCATTGTAAAGTGCTACATCAGCATATTTAACTGATTCCCAAAAACCTTCGGTATCTGGTGGGAATTCACTTATACCAATGCTGATGGTTTTTTTTAAGGAAAAATTATCGTTGGTAAAAGTATGTCGTTCTACTGCTCCCCTAACTTTTTCCGCTACCTCCATAGCCATGTCTGGATGACAGTCCACCAGAAGAATGAGAAATTCTTCGCCTCCATATCTGATAACGATATCTGATGCTCTGACATTATTTGTTAAAATAAATGCTAAAGACTTGAGAACAGCATCTCCGGTGTCGTGACCATATTCATCGTTGACCTGTTTAAAGAAATCCATGTCGCACATTAATATAGCTAGTTGAGTATTCCGTCTTCGTACTCCTGCTATTACCGTATTTATGTTGCTTTCTAAAAAACGGCGATTGTGCAAGCGGGTAAGAGGATCAGTAATGGCCATATTATGGAGGTCCTCGGCCAGTCTTTTGGACTGGAGGACCGGAAGTGCTTCGCGTAAATATTGTTTGGCTTGTATTAGATTATAAACGGCTTCACGTTCACGTTTTGCGGTAGTGACAAAGGGAAAAAGAAATTGTACTACCCCAAGAGATTGACCACCGACAATCATGGGAACGCAGGTATGAGACATCACATCAGGGTGGGGGAATACCGGACAGATGCCTGGAAAATTGACAGATGAGCAGGGCTCGGCGGTGCGTTTGGCGCGGCACATATCGGCATTTAGCATTTGGCAAATTTCCGATTTTATTTCTTTTGGAAAAAAATATGCTGGTTTTATGGATTCTTCACTTTCAATGATTTCATAAATGACATAGGAGCGAAAGTCTAGTTGGTTTTCAAAAAGAGCCGCTAATCGTTGATATATTTCCTCTGTCGTTTCATCAGCTTCAATGGTTCGGCGAAAGATTGATATTTCTCGGATATTACGGAGTAGCTCGTTGGTAGCCTGAGAGACTTGACCGATTTCATCATTGGTGAAGATTGGTATTTCAGCGGTTCTTTCACTATTTGGACAACTTTCATCCGTAAGGCGAATGGCGATTAAGCGCTGGCGCATTTCGCTCAGTAAGTTGATGAGAAATTTAGTGGCAATAAAGCTCATAGTTGCAAGAAATACAACAATAAAACCTGCCATGAGAAAGCTGTGGGATTCATGTTCTTTGGCATTCGATATAATAGCATTAATTTCTGCTTGGTTGGCATCGTTTTGTAATAGTGATAGTTTTTCAATGAATTGGTGGTGAAAATAGTAGTCATGGTAACTAATAATGACAAAGCCGAAGAAAAAGGCGCTGAACATTAGGCAGAATTTTTTATATATGGAAAGATTGAAAAAAGGCTGGAATATTTTTCGTAGCAATGGCTGGGTAGTTATTTTTTGTGAGCACATTGAATTTCTCATGAGTAATCAGTATGATGTTGAAGTAAAGTGACTGGGTAAATGTTTTGAATATTATACCCTAAGTGTTTCGTTGCGCAAAAAAGATGATTTTAAAATAGGCGAATAAGAAATAGTTTTCTAATTAAAAATAATTAAAATGGTCTATTTTGTTTTTATAAACAAGATGTTTTTTTGTTATGTTTGTAAGGGAACTTCCAAAAAATAATCTACCCGACTGACTATTCTATGGCTCCGTCTTCTGTGTTGCGCCAAGGGTTACATACAACAAGTATGCGCCCTTTGGCACGCCTTGAAGACAAAACCCTATCCTACGCCATTCAGGTAGATTATTTTCTTCCAGTTCCCTAAGTAGAAAATGTTTTTTAAATGATGTGTGAAATGGACCCAACTGGGAACTGGTGAACGGTTACGGAACGGGAAAAGAACATAACTTTATAAAGTTTTATATTATGGAAAATGAAATTTTTGAAAATATGCAGCGAATCAGTTTCGTTTGTAAGGAACGACATGATCCTTATAAAATGGTTGAGCTTGCGGTTGTTGAATTGCAAAACATATTTTCTGTTGACTGTGCTTGGTTGCTATATCCTTGCGTGGTAACAGCTGAGAGTTGTGTTATTAGATTTTCTGCAACCCGTCCAGGGAAGACCGGTCCCTTTGCTAATCAGGATATTTTATCAATCAACGATTCAATGCGATCACTTTTTACTAAAGCGCTTGCAACGGATAAGCCTGTTATTTACGTGCAGAATAATGAAAGGGATCCCTTTGATGAATTTGCACAGCAATACGAAATACGTTCACAGATGGTGATGATTATAAAAATGCGTAATCAATCGCCTTGGATGGTCGGCTTGCATGATTACGATAAAGTCCGGCAATGGAAGGATGAGGAAGTGAAACTTTTTCATTGTGCAATTGATCGAATTTGTGACGCTTTTGATGCGGCCATTCTTTATGAAACTGTTCGCAATGATATTGCTAAACGACAAAAGGTCGATGCGGCTCTGTCCTTGAGTGAACAACGTTTTCGTGCACTTTTTCATTGTTCGTCTATATCGTTGTGTCTTGCTGATTATTCGGTCCTGCGTAATTCTTTTCGAGAGTTACGTATGAACGGGGTAGATGATTTAAGGAGTTTTTTAAAGGATGAACTTGGTATATTTACCAAAACATCCTTGAAAATAGTTGATCTCAATAATGCTATGCTTGATCTATTTGAAATGGCCAGTATTAATGAGTTTTATCTTACCTGGTCTCGTTTGATAACCCAGTCGACTAAAAAGGCTTTTAGAGAGGTCTTATGCGCTCTTTATGCCGGTCATAGTCATTTTTCAACAGAGGCACAATTTCGAAGTTTGTATGGCAAAGATGTTCACACAATCGTAACGGTAGATGTTTTGCCGGGTGAACAAGGAAATTTATTGTTGATTGGTTTGACTAGTATATCTGCCCAAAAGGATACTGAACGCAGTCTCTTGGAATCAAGGGAGAAATATCGTTTATTGGTGGAGACGGCTAATGATGCCATCATTGTTACCGATGCTAAATCTGGTAATATTTTGGAGGTTAATAGGAAGGCTGGTGAACTGGTGGGAAGGGAAACAGGTCAACTAATCGGTATGCATCAGTCTGAATTAATTCCGCCGGATGATCGATCCCATTATGGCAATCTCTTGCAAGGCGACGCGGATAGGACATTTGGGCGTTATGAGATCAATGTTTTACATGCCGATGGGTATAATGTTCCGGTTGAGATCAGTATTAGTCAGACCACCCTTGGTGGTAAAAGTATTGTGCAGGGGATTTTTCACGATATTAGTAAACGAATTAAGCTTGATGAAAGAAGGCGATTATTGGTTACGGCGGTGGAACAGGCCGATGAATCTGTAATAATAACTGATTTGGCAGGGAATATTGAATATGTAAACCCGGCCTTTGAACGTGTTAGCGGATACAAATTTCAAGAAGTGGCTGGGAAAAAGCCCTCCATTCTCAATGGAGGCAAAATGGAAAAATCTCATTATGCTCTGTTGTGGCAGGAGATAAGTAACGGTAAGGTGTGGCGCGGAAGATTGATTAATCGTAAGAAAAACGGAGAAATATTTGAAGAGGAGGCTACTATTACTCCGGTTCGTGATAATGATGGCCTTATTCAATTTTATGTCGCAGTAAAAAGGGATATCACCAAACAGGTAGTTATGGAAAATCAGATGCGTCAATCACAAAAGATGCAGGCTGTTGGTGTTTTGGCTGGAGGTATAGCTCATGATTTTAATAATATACTGACTGCAATTATGGGGTTTGCCGAAGTGTCTCAGCTGAGGGTCAGCAATGATAATGTGCTATCCTCAAATCTTGTGGAGATAGTTAAGGCAGCGGATCGGGCAGGTAGGTTAATTGATCAGATTCTTACATTTAGCAGGGAGACTGAGAAAAATGTGGCCACTTTGGAGGTGCGGTCTATTGCCAAGGAGGTTTTAAAGATGCTCCGGGCAAGCTTGCCAGCAAATATAAAAATAATACCAGATATAAATATCGACGCAATGGTGCGGGCTGATCCCACCCAGGTTCACCAGATCATAATGAATTTATGTACGAATGCCTATCAGGCCATGGGGTCAAAGGGAGGAGTGATAACGATCAGGCTTGAAAGGGTGTATTTAGAGAAGCGAAAAGGTATTGAGCTAGGAAATCTTAATCAAGGTAACTACGTTTGTCTTACTGTTGTCGATGATGGTAGAGGGATTGCCCAGAAATTCATTGATCGTATTTTTGAACCTTACTTCACCACTAAAGAAATGAATGTGGGTAGTGGGCTAGGGCTTTCTGTTGTGCATGGCATTGTACACGACCATGGTGGAGCGGTAACCGTGGAGTCTGTTCCGGGAAAGGGTTCGGTATTTAAAGTTTATTTACCTGAGGTTAATAGCGCTGTAGCTGCCTCACATCCAGTGACGAAGAAAGAGTTAATCAAGGGTGAGGGGCGGATTTTGTTGGTTGATGATGAGGTGCAGATTATTAAATATGAACAGAAAGTTTTGGAGCGGGCCGGGTATGAAGTTCATAGTCGAACTTGTAGTAGGGAGGCTTTGAAGATTTTTGAAGAAAAAAAAGATTGGTTCGATCTTGTTATAACCGATATGGCTATGCCGGAAATGACCGGTTTGGAATTGTTTAAAGAATTACGAAAATTGGCCCCTGGTGTTCCGGTTATTATTTGTACAGGTTATAGTGATTATATATCCAATGAATCATCACAAAAATACGGTATAGACGGATATCTTGCCAAACCGTTCACTGCACAACAATTGGCTGGTCAAGTAAAACGTTTGATTGATAACAAAAAAAAGTGATACTTGAATATTTACTAACAACTATTGTTTGTTAGGGTTAAAGGAAAAATAGGTGGCTGGTCACATTGTACGTAACTAGCTGATTTAATAAAGATCAAAGTTGTAAGTGGTCATTGGTGCCTCAGATTTATGCAGCTGCCGCTGCTCGCTATAGCCTTTTTATGCGGGCAAGGGCAACCGTATGAACATGAGGTGCCTGTGACCACTTATAAAAATAGTTAATTCTATCATAAAAGAACTCTGTAGGCTAAAAGTTATATAACTTTGGTTAGTTGACCCTTTTTCGAGTCCCTAGTTGTTTGCTGATTTGTCTTAGAACCCGCTGGCATCCACGGAGAAACTTTCTCCGCAGTTGTTGGAAAAATCTTCTGGAGCTTCGGCCAGCAACTCAGATAATGTTTTAGAGTTATTGATCTGCTTGGGAAAGTTCATGTAGATGTCAACCAGGTTGCCGTTTTTGCAACCCAACCTCATGCGCATATGGGCATCCTTTCCAAGGGCGGTGTCCACTACCTTGTAAAAGTCTTTTGAGGTTACTTTTTTACCTATATTGGCCTGCATAAAGTCAGCCATCCCACTTTGGTTGAACTCATTGGTAAATTTTATTGCCAGCTCGAAATATTGGTCACTACTCATTGTTGTCTGACAGGTCCCGTGTTTATACCATTCGTGACGCTGTAGACAGGAACCGGCAGCAGCACTGGGCATAACCTTACCTAAATCAGCTAGTGTTTCCGAACTAATGGGGACAGCGGGGTAGGAACAAAAATATCCTCTGATTTGTTTTTGCTCGCCGCAGAAACCATAATGGGTAGAGCAGGAGTTTTTGTTTGGCCAAAGTCCATGAAGGGAGAAGTTGGTGGCAGCATAGGATTGGGGATCAGTCTCTCCACACTCCGGCTTGTCACGATGAGTTTCACAAAAAGCAGGCTGCCAACTCATCGCGAACTTGTAACTGTCGGCTTGTCCGGCGGTGCTGCAGTTACCCTTTTCCTCCTTTTCTTTATCCTTCTTTTTCTTCTTCGTTTTTTGTGTAGGTGTAGAAGAAATATTTGCCAGGCCGCACTCGAAATAGACCCAACGTTCGCTAGGGTTTGCCTCATCCATTCGAATTCGATACCAGGTGGCACTATCCGGTACGTTTTGCTCAAGCAAGTTGTAGGAATTACCCTTGCTTAATGTGCTCTGGTCAGGATTGGTTTTTTTGCGCATGGATACATAGGCCTGGCAAGTTTGAGAAGCGATAAACTCCCCGTCTATTCTCTTGCTGGCCATAACCTGGGAATGGTACGGATTAAGGATAATAAGAAAAAAACTAATGAAAAGAAAGTAGCTCAATTGTCGCATGAAATATCTCCTTTTTTAAGCGTTTATGGGGCGGTTGATATAGTCTTTTTGTTGCTCTGGCGACATGGTGATAAATGGGGCATGCTAGCCGCCGACCCGTACGTTTATGTGGGCGTATGGTCAAAGTAGGGCCGCTGCGGCTTCGCGGTTTTCCAGTTTAGAAGCAGCCAGGCTTTGTTCGTATATCTCTTGATAGTCCATGCGGTTACCCACATCCATGGTCATCATGTTGCCTCGGGCTGCAATAAAACCATTGATGATTTCAAAGATGGAGTGCTGTTTGTCATCTTCGGTATTTAGACAAGTATCGGTGATAACGCCGGAGGCGAAACGGTCAAGTCCCATGTGGTCCAGGGTGGCAAGCAGATGTCCGAAACCTTTTTTCATGGTACCGGGAGTAGGGGTGAAGTTGGGGGCCAAGGGGTCGCCGGCATTTCGATCAGCTGAGGCAGCCACCGAGGAACCTTGCATTGTGTACTGCTCAAAGGTGCCGAGTCCGGCCGTGAATTTGATGTCGATGTTTTTCCCCAATTCATCGTCCAGGGTGGGCCCCGTAAAAACCAGCCAGGGCACGTAACCTTTTATGTTCCTCTCGTTCTTTCGGGGTGTCTCCCGTACTAAAGATGGTGTCGCAATGCTTTTTGGTGCAATCCACCGCTGTGACAAACCTGTCCAAAAGGTCTGATCCCACCTGATTTTCGAAAAAACTAGGAAACATAAATATACGTTTGTGTGGGCTGATGGGCAAGAAAAAAGAATTTTTAAGGTCGGTTAATTGAATTAAATTCTGTCTTAAAAAGAGGGGAATAATAATTAAATACTGCTGAAACGTATTATTGGAGCAGATTTAAAGTCAACAGGTCAATTCAAAGCCAATTATTTGGCAGAAGAGTTATTAACTTGGAAAATATGGCAAGTATGATTGTATTATTTCTTGCATTCGCGTTACTTAGAAGTTTGGTGTGGCGGGGATGAGTGGCAACATAGAAATAGAACCGGCACCATAGAGGGTGTTGCGTAATTGTTCACCGGTTTGACAAAATAATTTCCATTATAACTAAAAAAGTTAACAGTTTATCTGTGCTGCTGATGTGGGTGATCAGGCCGGTGAACTATATGTTCCTATGTGTATCTGGACTGACCGCGCGCAGACGTGGTCCTAGTGAACACTTACGGTGGTGCAATAGGGGTGGCTGGTGTTTTAAAGATGTAGGATAGATCCACGGGGGTTGTTATTCGTTGAATCTCCCATGGAAGCAAGGTGGTATGAGTCATGGGATTATTAAGATCCGATGAATTATGCTTTTGGTGCTGATTATAAGGTTCTACATGTCTCGTCAAGATGTTTTTGAGCATATAATTTCGTAACCAATCTCAGTATATATAACGTACTTGTCTGTAATATTCGGTCTTTGTGCCCGGTTTCGGTGTTGAATATTTGTATAAGCGCGTCAGGTCGCTTAACCCTTCTATCTGGCATGAAGCTATCGTGCGAAGATCTGGTACTGGTGAACGGTTACATATTATTTTAAATCTTTAGTAGAGTAATTTACTGTAATCAGAAATATAGTTATCCATACCATTTAGGTTCCTTTTCCTTGACAGAGGAAGGGGTGAACGAAGCTGCTTTAGAGGTAAGAAAATAAGTTAACAACTAATAGCCTACGAACAATCGACTGGCAGATGTTGTAAGTGGATTTTTTTAATTTATATTGTAAATATAGTTAGTTGTTTTAATTGGTGGCTGAATGAAAACTTACAATTATTTATTTATTCAAGGGTTATTCAACCATAGCCAAATATGAAGTTTTGAGTGGTACCGATTTTTTTTTAGAAAACTGTCGGAAAACGTTCCATAATGCTCGCCCCCTCGGATTTTGCTCCCGCTCCCTTGGTTTTCGGCGTGTCCTTTCAGGTCATTAGTGAGCAAGGCTAAGGGAGCGGAGTGGGCGGCGAGCGGTACCGGTTGCCGGGAGGAGGGAGTGGGCGCGACCCAACGCATCGGGGCTAAACCACAGAGAGTGCGCTATACGTTCTTTTTTGCAATCCATCCTTTGTATTTTCATGGTTTTTGTTTTGCCTGAAACCTATTTGTTGTCGTTCTGAACCTTGCTAAAATACAGGCTTATGATCAAAAAAGTGACGAGTTTCAAGTTTGCGGTAGGTGCGGGTTTCGCCTCTGGCCACAAAGGAAAATGTGGTGGCCCCGTTGGAGGTGAAGCGCACGCCTTCTAAAAACTCGCCGTCGGTGATGCCTGTGGCAGCAAAGGCTACCTCGCGGGAATGAATCAAGTCATCCACTCGAAATATTTTCTCCAAATCATTAATTCCGTGGGTGCGTGTCTCTTTGCGTTCTTGTTCGTTTTCGTAGATGATTTTTCCTTCAATGTATCCGCCCAAGCAACAGATGGCAGCTGCAGTCATAACTCCTTCCGGAGCGTAGCCGTATCCCATGTAAATGTCAGCTTTCTCACCAGTAATGGCGGATAGGCAGCCGGAGATCTCGCCTTCTTCGATTAATTTTATCCTGGCCCCGCAATCTTGAATTTCTTTAATCAACTCTTTGTGGCGCGGATGATTTAAAATACAGACGGTAACGTTCTCGGTGTATTTTTTCAGGGTCCTGGCAACCCGTTTGACGTTAACCGTTGGGGTCTGATTAATGTCGATTACCTGACCCACCTCGGGGCCGACAACCATTTTATACATCCGGAGGTTGGGAACTGATTGGATGGTTCCAGCCGTACCGATAACCGCATAGGCCGAGGCGTTGTTGCGCCCTTGCGCGGCTGCGTGGTGGCCTTCCAGGGAAACAGCCATTAAATCCATTTCCAAACCGCCCTGGCCCAGTGAAGCAGGAAAAGGGGTGGTTTCTTTTCGTTTGCTGAAGCGATCATTTTTCAGGCTTCCTATGATGGGCAGTCGGTTTAGGGTTTTGGTGATTGCCGCACGGGCGGTATTTAATATTTTATCGCTGTTGCCCAGCCCTTGTAAGCGGGCCGCTGTAAGGGCAGCTATTTCGGTGGCTCTAACTATTTCCATGCCGTAGTTGATATTCATGCGTCTCTTCTCTTGCGATTATACCAAGCTTCTTATTCTTTCAAGTAACCGGTTACGTGTATCTTTTAATTTTTTTCCCTTTTCCGTGTCTTTCACCTTCATGGGTTGGTAAAATTCATCGATAAGTTCAATATCAAGGGGGATTGATTCCTCATGGAGTACCGCCTTACTAATCTCTTCAGGTGTCGGAAGGATGATTCCATAGAGTTGATGGGGAGTATGGACCAGGGCGTGACCCCGATTGTAGTAGGCTGCTGCAAAGCCGCCGTCAACATTAATGGCTACCCCATCTTCACTGGCCATCTGGTTTCCCTTGGCATAATCGACCGGGGTGTGCCCGTAGATAACCCTTTTGACCCCGAAGTCTTCCTTTAATTTACTTTTAAATTCATCGGTTTGTAGATTTGATTTCCAGTAAAGAGTTTGTTCTGTGTGAGTTTCTTTATCATTTAGGAAGTACCGCTCAAAGGTTTTCATGGCATGTTTGCCAAAGAAAGGGGATTTGGGGCCGCACCACAGGTAAAAGAACAGGGCCTGGTCCTGTTCATCTTGTTGTTTGCCGACTAAATAATTCTTGCCTACTCTTAAGACTGTTTCTTGTATGAAGTCGAGAAGTTGTTTGCCACTTCGGCCGAGAAACTCTATGAATTCACCTTCACTGTTTGAAGGCACCAATGCATGAATGTTAAGACAGTTGTTGTGAACATGGTAGGTTTTACCCCTGGTGAAGAAATATTTCAGAAGTCGCATCAGCCGTTTATTGGTGGTGAATTGGGTGGTCAAATCATCTATGATTTCTTGTTCTTCATCGGTAAGCTTACCGGGATTTTCGAAGTTAATGGTTGGAAAATGAGTATCGTTAAGCTCCGCAGTCTCACCGCTTTTGAGCATCTCCGCTAAACGGTTCAGCCAGAGGCGCGACTCCATCCCGTATTCCGGGTGGTTATTGATACATTGTTCTTCAATTTTAAACTGGATTACGGCTAGGGCTTTTTCCATGCTCTTGCCCTTGTCTGTTTTGGCCTTAAATTTACCGGTAGCCAGTTCAGGCTGATAGGTTTTTTCGGCGAATTCTGCCAGCTTATCAAAGTCGAAGCGTAACCGATTCATCATCTTAAAATGGTCGTAGCGGCAGGTGATTCGCATGGCCTCTGCAATGAGTGACTGATTGCCGGAAGCAGCGCCCATCCACAAGATGTCGTGATTGCCGAAGATGTAATCCACCATGTCGCGATATGAGGGAGAAGAGAGAATCCGTATGATTTTATCGGGATGAGAGCCTCGGTCGAAGGTGTCACCCAGGACTAATATTCGCTCCAGTAGCACCTTTTTTATGGCATGGGAGAGGTGGGCTATGAGACGGGTGGAGATGATCTCTTCCTCGAAAATGGGATCTGGCACAGGAAGGTCTGAGAGCAATCTGGTGATGGTGGTTTTGAATTCCGGCAGGAAAATGTCTTCCACTCGGTAGCGTATATTGGAGAGTTTGTATTTGAGTATTTGAACCAAACAGAGAATAACATCCTGCCGATCCATTGAAATTGATTCTTCTTTGATGTAGCTTTGTTTTCTGATAATCCGCGAGAGATATTGTATGGTATCGGAGGTAAAGGTGTTGGGCAGGGCCTCTTTGCAGGTTTGGTACAGCATGCCGAAACGGCCCCGGAGGATAGACTTGAAGCGATTCCCTTCACCGTGGAGGTCGCTTATCCATAATGTAGCAGGAATATTAGAATTGAGTTCGTTTTCAATGCGCAATAATTCTTGGGCCGATTTGTCGATATCTGCGTACCGCAGGTGATTTGGGTCGGTATGTTTCTGTTCTTTAACTGAATTCATGGGTTATTGAATCTGTAAATAGAATTTCATGGGCGATGGTTGAGTGTATTTTCTCTAAGTATGCCATATCTTAAAAAGGAAGTGTTCATTTTTTAATGTTTTGCATTATATTATAAAAAAAATTATTGTATTATCAAGTTAGTATAATTTAAGCAGCTGTGCTGATACGGGCAAGCAGGCAAGTTGTTAAAGGTGTCATAGTTTATAATTTATGAAATTAGTAATTCTATCTATTTTATTGTTGGTATCGTTTGCGACTATGAGCTCCGCAGTTGAAAAACAGAATGGGGTTAATTATCATCCTACTTGGCGCGGGGCTATGGAAGTGACAAATGGTAAGGCCTACGATCAAGCAGCCCATGATAATATGATTAGTATGGGGATTAGCTGGCTTGGGATCAACGTGACGGGCTATCAGCAAACCTTAATCGATACCGTTATAGGGTTGAATGTAGAGCGTATGGGGCATGATGGAAACCGATTTTTCCTAACCCCCTCTGATAAAGAGATTACGTTCGGGGTTAAGCGTGCTCATGATGATGGTATAAAGGTTATGCTTAAGCCGTATGTTACTACTTTTACAACGTTTAGTGATCCAGGAACCTGGCATGGATTGATTGGGGCTGATTTTGCCACCGAGAAGCAATGGAGCGATTGGTTTGCCTCATTTACTGAATTTGTCCTCCATTATGCAAGGTTGGCGCAGCAACTCGGGGTAGATCAGCTCTGTATTGGTACTGAGTTGAGGGCAACCGTTGATCGAGAAAGGGAGTGGCGAAGGGTTATAGCTAGGGTACGCAAAGTGTATAAGGGGCCAATTACCTATGCCGCCCACCATTCAACCATTGAGCGCATCCGCTGGTGGGATACCCTTGACTTTATAGGTGTTGACGCCTACTTCCCTCTAACTGATAAAAATGATCCATCTATTTACGAACTGAAGGCTGGCTGGCAACCTCATTTTAAAAAACTTGCGTGGCTTAGCGAGAAGTGGGGTAAGCCCATATTGTTTACTGAACTTGGGTATTCATCCTTTGACGGCGCTAATAGAGAGCCATGGTCATTTGATCCGGCCAAGAGAACCGATCAGCAGGAACAGGCTGATCTTTACCAAGCCTTTTTTGAGGAAGTTTACCCCGAGCCCTGGTTTGCAGGGGTCTATTGGTGGGTCTGGTATCCTCAACTCAAAGTTAATTTTCAGGATAAAAATTTTCAGCCCTACGATAAACCTGCTGAGAAAATCCTGAAAAAGTGGTATGGCGCTGCGCCTCAACATGATAGAGATGTAAATTAATAAATATAATGGATCGTAATAGATTTGATCTGAAAAAAATGTAACGGTGACATTTTCTAATCCGTTATACTGGTAAGTATGAGGAGCTTCCTGTGTTGGATGAACTGAAAAATAGACTTGAAGCCCTGTCAAACCCGATAAAAGCTAAGGAGCAGCAACGATATTTCAAAACGGGCCAGGGAGAATATGGGGAAGGCGATCATTTTTTGGGAATTCGGGTTCCGGTTCTACGTCAAATGGCTAAGGAGTATGCGGAGCTGGAGCTTGATGATACTTTACAGCTGCTCCAGTCGAACATTCATGAGCAACGATTTGTGGCTCTGGTGCTGCTGGTGCAACGCTTTTGCAAGGCTGATTCGTTGGGACGCTCTGAACTATATGAGCTTTATTGTGCTAATACCGCGTGGATAAACAACTGGGACTTGGTGGATAGTTCTGCTCCGCATATCGTGGGCGCTTATTTATTTGAGCGCGATAAAGGGCCTTTATTTAAATTAGCTTGTTCTTCTTCACTGTGGGAGCGTAGAATTGCATTGTTGGCTACTTTTCATTTTATCCGAAACAATATTTTTACCCCCACCTTGCAAATAGCAGAAACTTTAATCAATGATCCGGAAGATTTAATTCATAAAGGAGTGGGTTGGATGTTGCGCGAAGTTGGCAAGCGTAATTTGGCCTTGGAAGAGGAGTTTCTCGTCAAATATTATCAGGGTATGCCACGGGTTATGCTGCGTTATGCCATTGAAAAAATGGAAGAGCCGAAAAGAAAAATGTATCTGCGCGGTGAAGTTTGAAAAGAGTTACTAATGTTAGGGGTTACTATGAGGTATCTATGATCCATTTACATGAAGAGAGAGTGTGATTGGATGGACAATATTATTGGTATAATGAATAAAGTAAAGTGAAAAAATTGCTTGTAAATCCATTCGTTTCTGTTTAAAGAGTGTGGGTAAAGTTGTTAATTAATAAGTGAAGTACTGTTGCTGGTGTAGGTTGAATATTGTTTGATGTTGATTTGTTGGTCGAACATCTAACAATTTCTATTTGTAATTATATTGATATCTGTCCATTACTGGATAATTTTAATGAATGCTTTTAAAAAAACATATTTTATTGCGCTAATTGCTGTCCTGTGCAGTATCGTCTCCGATTACTCCTTTGCAGAGGAGATAGTGGATGAGGATTGTTTTGATATAGATTATATGTGTGATTTTTTAGAAGATGATGAAGGTGAGGGGGGAAATGAAGTTAGTATTCCTGACCCTTTTGAAAAAGTTAATCGTGCAGTATTTGAATTCAATGATCGATTTTATATCTACGTGGTTGATCCAGTGGCTACAGGATATGCCTCTATGTTACCTGAGGATATTCGAGGCTGTGTGGCAAGTTTTTTAAATAATCTGGATGAGCCTATTCGGTTGGTGAATGCTCTTTTGCAAGGAAGAATTCGAGATTCTGGGGTAATAACCGGCAGGTTTCTTATAAACTCCACCCTTGGAGTGTATGGTTTGGCCGATGTGGCTGATAAGGAATTTAATATTAAGCCGGTTGAGGCCACTATGGGTGAGACCCTGGGTGCTTGGGGGCTGGAAGATGGCTACTATCTAGTGCTACCCTTTCTAGGGCCGTCAACGGTACGTGATTTCACCGGCACAATGATAGATTTTATCGGACCCTCTCCCTATGGCTATGTGACCAACTATGAGTATGTCGGTCAGCCGCCATCTATGATTATGGTTTATGCTGGTGGAACCTTGAACACGGTGTCTCTTCATCTTGGGGAGTATGAGGATCTAAAGGATTATACCCTAGATCCATATATTGCCTTTAAAAACGCATACTTTCAGCATAGTAAGCAGTAACGGTCTAAAAAAAGCTATTGTATTCCCTAGTTGGAGTTTAACGTGTTCAGTCTCATCGTCGTCTCCCTTTAGCGTCCACAACATTTTTTATATTTTTTTCCACTCCCACACGGACAGGGTGCATTACGTCCAACTTTTTTTTCGGCACTTATCCGTACCGGCTCATGTAGCAGCTCGCCGTCAACATAGTACCAGTTGTTATCTTCCTTTACAAAGCTACTTACCTCATGCAGCATTCCCTGGTGGTTGCTGTGGCTATAGCGGGCCTGAAATTCCACTGTACCTTCTTGGTCATTTTCTCCGCCTGCCTCGGTATGCATCACTTTTAAGCCTTGCCAGGCGGGAAGAGTATCGCTGTCCATGGTAGAAGGGCGGGTGGACTTGTGCCAGCTCGCTAAGAGGTAGGTGTTGTCGCCCTTAACATAGGCGGTGTAGCGGGAGCGCATTAGGGCTTCGGCGGTGGGTGCTGGTGTTTGCCCCTCTAGATATGGGCCGCAGCACGTGGAGTAAGGAATGGCGGAGCCGCAAGGGCATGATTCGTTGGAGCTCATTGATAATTTCCTTTGATTTTAAGCAAGGGTGTTTATTGATGTTTTGTAACCACTCACCAGAACCACATCTTCGCACGATCGCTTCCTGCTGCATAGAAGAGTATGGCGATCGGAAGCGCTTGCACGAATATGTGGCATCGGTGAGTGGTTACAAAAATAAAGTATTATATGCAAGTAGGTCGCATATCCGGTGAACGGTTACGTTGTCTCAAGGTAGCTGGTCACAGGGGTATATTTTTATTAGCTTGTTGAATATGCTCCAAGATTATAATTTTTTATGGGCTCTTTAGGTTTGTGTAGTTACCGCTGCTCACTATAGTCCATCTGTGCGGCCGAGGCAATTGCGTGAAGATAAGATGGATGTGGCCGCTTATGATTCAAATGCAGTCAAGGACTCCACCAGCTCAGGGGGCAGGGAAGGGAGACCTTTTTCGTTGAGTCCGGTTGCGATAATCTTGGCCCGGATCACCGGCTTGTTATCGGAGCTTCTGTAGATATCTTGAAAAAATCCGAATTTGATGCGGGATTCTTTGGCGCAATTTAAACCGACCCAAAAATCATCTCCACTTTTGAGGGGAAACTTGAAGTCGATTTCAATGCGTACCACTACCAGGTTAATATTTTTGCGGGCATACTCGGCAAAATCAATCCCGATGGATTTTAAAAATTCATGGCGGGTATGTTCCAGATAGTTTTGATACACCGCGTTATTAACGATCCCCTGCATATCGCATTCGTAATCCCTGACTTGCATCTCCAGTTTGTAACTGTACTCCTCCATGCTGCTCCTTGTGGTTTGGCTGTTATTGAATTTTGGCATCACTCGTCGACATTTTTTGAAAAACCGCAGAACGACTTAAGCGAATTTTTGGCTCCCCAATTTTCAGAAATCCGGTATTCTCGGTCAAGTGCACTTGTTTGTTAAATTGGATGGCCGATACGTGAAGTTTGGGTTCAACCATGAGAAACCTTCCCCCTGGTTTGAGCGCTGCGTGTACTTGCTGAAAAAAATATGTGTTATCCTCTGTTTCATGAACCATCCAGAAGGCCAAGGCAAAATTCAGAGAATGGTTGATATTGAGAGAATCGTAGGAACATTTGTGGAATTCAATGATCTCGCTTACTCCGGCCTTTCGTGCTCTTTGTTCTGATTTTTCCAACATTTTTTGCTGAATGTCCACCGCGATTACTTTGCCCTTTTTTCCCACTAATCTAGCTAAGCCGATGGAAAAGTATCCGAAACCACAACCAATGTCTGCTACCGTCATGGAGGGAGCAACATAGGGGGTGAGAATGTCAGCTGGTTTATGAAAACAGGCGCGGAATGGATTGTCAAAGGTGTAGGTGAGCCACCACGGACAGAGATGAGTGCTCATGACATTTAACTCCCCTTATAATAGATTGTTCTCCCCTGATGAGGAAACACGGTTTATAAAAAAGAGTATACCGTTGGGAATGGATATGCAATTACATTTGTGCTTTGATATCTTGCTGGATAAATGCTTCCAGAGTGGCGTCGAGAAATGATTTTTTGCAGTCGATATCCATGGTGTGGTCTTTGCGATATTTCATGAAGCGGCAGCCTCCGAAGCAGAGGATCAGGTAGATGCAGTCGTGACATTTATCATGTTTACGCCAATTTTGCAGATCGTATTGGGTATGGTAATCTTTAAAACCCTCATCAATGTTGCCGCAGATCAGTTCTTCCTGACCAACCAGGGCGGGACAATGGTAGAGGTTGCCGTCATAATGGATGGTAAAGGTGTCATCGCGGTCGACCATGCAGGGGGTAGGGGTGATGGATTGCTGTTCGTAGCCGTTGGCGCTGAGTTGGTCTTGGAGGAAAATAGCTGCCTCGGGGAGCCATTTTTCGGAAACCGACTGGCAACCGCTATGGAAGCCCAAGGGAGAGAGTTTTTTGTTTTCTGGTTGAATGACCGGCGAAAAACGCAGTTTTGCAAAGTGCTCCGGTCCCAGTTTGGCATCCTGTAGTTCGGAAAATAGTTGAGGGAATTGCCGGTAATTCTCTTTGGTATAATTGCCGCCCATGGTGATGTTGACTAGGCCCGTGCAGTCGCGGATATTTTTAACGATGGTCGCAAAGCTGGGAGCGCCGCCACGAAAGGGTCGAGATTGGTTGTGCAGCTCGGCCGGACCGTCTACTGTCAACCGTATCGTGTCGAGGCCATACTCCTTGAGCTCTTTGATTAGTTCAGGTCGCAGCAGGGAGCCGTTACTGACCAGGGCGAAGTCGTAAGTGAGACCAGCTTCCGCGCATAACCTTTGCATCTGCTGAGAGATGGTTTTAATGGTCTCCACGTAGAGCAGGGGTTCGCCGCCGTAAAAATCAAGGGCGATTCTCTTGGTTTTCGGTCTGGTCTGTTCCATGAGAAAGGCGGGAAGCCGCTCCATGGTGGCCTGCTCCATGTCGAAACTTCCCTTTTTCTCACCTTCATAACAGTAGGTGCAGGTAAAATTGCAGCGCATGCCTAGTACTACTGCTACCGACAATCGCACATGTTGGCGGTTCATCTCATTGAGGTAATCCAGTACCTCAGCCTTCTCCTGCGCATGGTCGGCGACCAGCAGCCCGCAATCAACGAGGGCTTCACTGCCCTCCAACTCCTCTCCACGTTTGAGTAGAGCAAGGGTTTCCTTATCCAACATAACTAGAGCCGTTGTGCGGGTAGAGAAGAGCAGGGTGATGTCAGGATCAGTGGGGTGGGGGAATTCTTTTCGATAGCGAGATAGGATCATTGGGCTTGCCAGAGAAAGATTATAGAGGGGGGCACGCATTCCCCCCTCTAATTGAACAGTAAAGCGTATGCTAGCGAACGTCGGCGGGTTGTCCTGGAGCACAGCAGCCATCAGTTTGGGCCACTTGAGTTGCGGAAACACCTTTGTTGATAATTACGATTTTTTTCATTTTTACCTCCTGGGTTGAATATTGCTTGCGCTCTTTTAGCCTCCAGACCAATGTATTTCGTTAAATATGATGTGTCAAACTAAAAAGAAAAGTTTAGTCCGATTTCCATCCAGCGGGGTCCGTTTTTAAACAGTTCGTCGTTATACTGACTTTCATTGCTTAAATTATGGATGACCAAAAATATTTTGGCTTTGGTATTATCTCGCTTCCAAAGCTGCTTGTTGAAATTGATGTCCCAAAGAACGGTATCATCCACGGGTTTATAAGCAGGTGGAGCATGTAAATCGCCGTAACGCGCATAGTGGCCGGCAAGCTCCACGGAGATGATATTGGGGTTGTCATAACGAATAATAAGGTTGGCTTCCCGTTGGTAACCGTTTTCTTGCTTTAATTTTTCTAGATGGACATAGGTGAAATTAAGTTCCATAACCAGGTTGTTCCAGGGAATGGATTGGAGCTCAAACTCAAGTCCTTGTCGTTTTTGTCGGCCACTGTTGTCGTAGGCTTCCAGGGCTCCATTCCATTGAAAAGAATCTTCAGCATCATGAAAAAAGTAAGTGGATTTAAGG
>JAOTSI010000236.1 GCA_029865005.1 Desulfobulbaceae bacterium | reverse complement strand
TTTCTGGAAGACCAAAGCACTTAACTATGTCTGGTCCGCCGGGTCGATGAGTAATAAAGTTTGGCCCAATGCTTTTGCAGGAAAAAATGCCATGATGCTGTCTCTTCGTTCCAGTTTGGATTCAACCAAGGTTTGGTACACGGAAAAGCGTAATGTCTTTGAAGATTTAAAAAAATTATTTGGCAATGAGTTTCACTCAATAGATGGAGTGGCCATTATGACTGATACTGATAATAGCCAAGGCAAGGCTACGGCGTATTACGGTGATATATATTTTAGCGCCCAATAATGAAGCGCGAAGTAACTGCTCTGCAATATCATAGCGGGATACGATTTGATCGAAGTCTTAACGGTTATTGGTTGGACCATACTTGTCCTCACCTCTTTTTAGGGGTAAATTGATATAATTCCGTGAGACGGAACTACTAAATATTATTACACGATATGTTATAGAATTATAAACTAATGGAAGAATGTACAAATGGCTGATAACGACCAGGAAAAAATCATCTATTCGATGATTAAAGTAAGTAAACATTATGACAAGAAACCTATTTTAAAAGACATCAGTCTTTCCTATTTTTATGGCGCTAAAATAGGAGTGTTGGGACTTAACGGTTCTGGAAAGAGCTCTTTGCTGCGCATTTTAGCTGGTACGGATACAGAATTTGAAGGTAGAACAAGTATCTCTGAAGGGCTAACTGTGGGCTACCTGGAACAGGAACCTCTGATGGAAGAGTCCAAAACCGTGCGCGAGGTTGTGGAAGAAGGTGTTTTTGAAACAGTAGCCTTGCTTAAGGAATTTAATGAAATAAATGAAAAATTTGCCGAACCAATGAGCGATGACGAGATGAACGATCTCATTGAACGGCAGGGCAAAGTGCAAGAAAAGTTAGACCATTTAGATGCCTGGGACCTGGACGCCAGACTTGATATGGCCATGGACGCTCTGCGTTGTCCACCGGCTGATAGTCCGGTAAACGTGCTGTCAGGTGGAGAGCGGCGACGGGTGGCGTTATGTCGTCTATTGCTGCGTAAACCAGATATCCTCTTACTTGATGAGCCCACTAATCACTTGGATGCTGAAACAGTGGGTTGGCTCGAACAACATCTTAAACGTTATGAGGGAACGGTTATTGCGGTAACCCATGATCGCTATTTTCTCGATAACGTGGCCGGTTGGATTCTGGAGCTTGACCGGGGTCGTGGAATTCCTTGGAAAGGAAATTATTCCTCCTGGCTGGAGCAGAAGCAAAAACGGTTACAGCAAGAGGAGAAAAAGGAAAGTGATCGTCAGAAAACCCTGCAACGTGAATTGGAGTGGATCCGGATGTCTCCCAAAGGTCGGCACTCCAAATCCAAATCGAGAATTAAATCCTATGAGCAGTTGCTGGGGCTGGAGGGTGAAAAAAAGAGCAAGGATTTGGAAATTTACATCCCACCTGGACCTCGACTGGGTAAGGTTGTAATCGAAGCCGATAAAGTCAGCAAGAAATATGGAGATCGCTTGCTGGTAGAAAATATGACATTCTCCCTACCACCTGGCGGCATTATCGGGGTAGTCGGACCTAATGGTGCAGGTAAATCCACTCTATTTAAAATGATTTGCGATATGGAAAAACCAGATAGCGGCACCATCCAAGTAGGTGACACGGTATCCCTTGCCTATGTGGATCAGTCACGTGATAGTTTAGATCCGGAAAAATCCATCTGGGAGGTAATCAGTGAGGGTTGTGATGTGCTTCAGCTGGGAACCAGAGAGGTAAATTCCCGTGCCTATGTGGGAAGATTTAATTTTTCAGGTGGTGAACAACAGAAAAAGGTGGGGCTGCTCTCTGGCGGTCAGCGCAACCGAGTTCATCTTGCGCAAATCCTCAAGCAAGGTGCTAACGTGATCCTGCTTGATGAGCCCACTAACGATTTGGATGTTAATACCCTTCGCGCCCTGGAAGAAGCCTTGGAAAATTTTGGTGGTTGTGCGGTGGTAATTAGTCATGATCGTTGGTTTCTGGATCGTATTGCCACTCATATCCTTGCTTTTGAAGGAGATAGTCAGGTGGTATGGTTTGACGGTAATTACTCTGAATATGAGGCAGATCGTAAAGAGCGGCTAGGAGTAGAGGCCGATCAACCCCATCGCCTTAAATATCGCCGAATGACCAGGGAGTAACTTTTACCCAATTCCCTTCTTTTTTATATTTTCAAACCTGGATGTCCAACGACATCCAGGTTTTTTTTTAACTTAATTTCTTTGGACGGCAAATGTTCAAGATGACCATCCAATCACTGAGAATAATATTTATTAACCTATTTATTTACTGTGCTACAATCTTTGATAATGGATGAATAATCTGATGATTAATAAATTAATCTCCTAAACGGTAAAAGAGGTTCGGAGAAAAGAATGGAACGGCCAAAGGTACTAATTGTTGATGATCGTCCCGCAAATATACTCAGTATGGAAGCGGTGCTTGATAGCTTGGATATTGACATTTTGTCGGCAAATTCAGGTAAAGAAGCTTTAGAGGTCTCATATAAAGCAGAAAATCTAGCGCTGATTCTTCTTGATGTTCAGATGCCCGAAATGGATGGTTTTGAAACTGCCGAGTATCTTAAGCGAGTGAAAAAAACCAGAGAGGTGCCAATAATCTTTGTCACCGCGATTTCTAAAGAAGATCGTCATGTTTTCAAAGGTTATTCCTCTGGTTGTGTTGATTATTTCTTCAAACCCTTTGACCCCCACACCTTAATAAGTAAGGTTAAGATATTTTTAGAATTAAATGAGGGGAAAAATAAGCTTTTTGAGCGAGCGGAGGCTTTAAGAAAAACAGTTGAAGACCTTTCTAACACTAAAAGAAAACTAAAAAAAAGCAGAAATACCCTTGATAAAGCCCAGGAACTAGCCAGAATGGGAAGCTGGTCCCTTGACCTAAGGAGTGATGAATTCACATGCTCTTCAGAAGTATATTCTTTGCTCGGGCTTACTGAAGAAGAGTCCATCGTCGATATTTCCACCTTACTCTCCTTCAATTCTCCTGATGATAAAGGCAAATTAAAGGACAAAATAGATAAAGCCCTCTCTAGTGCCGAACCATTTACCCATGAGCATCGAATTATAACAAAGGACAAGTCCCAGCGAGTTATCTATGAACGAGGCGACATTTTTTATAATGACCAAAACGAACCTGAATATCTTATAGGTACAATGCAGGACGTAACCGAATGGCGAAAAATTGAAGGACGTTTAAACCTCACCGAGGAAGTACTTAAAAATGCCAGTGAAGGGGTTTTAATAACTGATAGTGAATCCACAATTATCTCAGTAAACCCTGCTTTTACTAGGATTACGGGACATCCGCCTGAAGAGGCCATAGGATTCAAACCCAATATTTTAAAATCAGACCATCATGATGATTCCTTTTATAAAGAAATGTGGAAGGAACTAGCTGATCAAGGCTCCTGGCATGGTGAAATATGGAATAGACGAAAAAACGGCGAACCATATCCAGAAATTCTATCTATTCGTGCCTTATATGGTCAACTTGGAGAAGTAATAAATTATATAGCTATTTTTACAGATATTTCAGGGGAAAAGCAGACAAAGGAAGAGTTGCGTTACCAAGCTGAACATGATGCACTTACCGAGTTGCCTAATCGTAATTTGTTTATGGATCGTTTACAGCAGGCATTAACTAATAGGCCAATTAATTCTTACCTGGCGGTCATCATATTTGGTTTAGATGATTTCAAAATCATAAACGATAGCTTAGGGCCATCCATAGGAGATGAACTATTATGTGAACTGGCTGGGGCGGGACAGAAGAAACTACCAGAGGGATATAGCTTCAGTAGGCTGGGAGGAGATGAATTTGCTTTACTGGTCCGTAATATTGATTCAACAGGACAGCTTGTTACATTTATAGAACACCTCTCAACCAGTTTATTTTGTACATATATGATACCCACCGGTAAAGTCCATATAGGTGCAAGCATGGGGATAGCTGTAGCACCAAATGACGGGGAAGCAGCTGAAGATCTGTTCAAAAAAGCAGGTATTGCAATGCACCGTGCAAAAAAGGAAAAAAAAGGAAAAACACAGTTCTTTGCCGACACCATGGATAAGGCCGCTACATATAGGCTACATTTAGAGAATGAGATGCGGGCAAGCTTTGAGAAAGAAGAATTTTATCTAGTCTATCAACCAAAAATATCCCTTGCTGAGAACCGGGTGGTTGGGATGGAGGCTTTGGTTCGTTGGAAGCACCACGAGATGGGTTTCATTGGACCTGCTGAGTTTATCCCTTTGGCAGAAGAAATCAAACTGGTAATTCCTCTTGGGGCTTGGATATTAAAAAAGGCTTGTGAGCAAACCAAAGAGTGGATTGATGCCGGTTATGATCTCAAAGTGTCGGTAAACATATCGGCAATTCAGTTTCAGGATGAAAACCTTATTAATCTGGTAGAAAATACACTGAGAAACACAAGGTTGAAATCGAAAAATTTGGAATTGGAGATTACGGAGAGTGTTCTCATGCATGATACCCAGGGGGCAATTGATATTTTAGAGTCATTCAAAAAACAAGGTTTAACTATTTCAATGGATGATTTTGGAACAGGATATTCTTCACTGAGTTATCTCAAAAAACTTCCCATTGATATATTAAAAATAGACCAGTCATTTATTCGTAACTTACTTCCAAACAATGAGGATGCCGCAATTGTAAGTACCATTATTGCCATGGCAAAAAAACTAAATCTTACGGTAATTGCAGAAGGTGTTGAGACGAAGGCACATGTGGATTATTTAATTGATGAGAAGTGTGATCAGATCCAGGGTTACTATTACAGTAAGCCATTAGCAGCTGTAGAATTTAAAAAATATTTATTGGAAAATTATAGCCTGGTAACTGTGAAAACTTTCTAAGTAAGCGGGAGAAATTATTATGGTACTGGGTCTGCAACGGATAAAAATATTTTGGAAGATATTTTATTCTGTCTTGATGGGTTCCCTAGTTTCCATTTTTGTGTTCGGATTGCTAGTATTTTTTATTGGTAAACGAAATTTAAATCAACAAGGGTTCGTTAAATTAAATGTAATACGTAACGCTAAGGCTATTCATATTGAAGGAGAAATAAAAAAAATCAAGGATCAAGCTGATTTTCTATCTCATGATTTAACGATAATTAATGCTATGCGAGAATTTGCTGAAGCATTCTCAGCTCTAAATAAAAAAAGTGAAAATAATAAAGAATTACTAGATGAGGCAAAGGACAATTTAGAAAAATTTTATGAGAGAAAATTTCTTCCTAAACTAAATCAACACTCTGAAAAGAATTATTACTACGAAGATGTAAAACCAGATTACCCTGCCTCTATTTTATTACAGAATAGCTATATAGCAAACAATCCAAATCCAATTGGTTCAAAGCAATTATTAGCTGTCGCTCCAGATGGGACTCTTTATAGTCGCGTACATGAAAAATATCATAACATAATAAGTAAATACCAAAAAAGATATGGATTTTACGATATATTTCTCATTGATATAAAAACGCAGCGTATCGTGTATTCGGTGTTTAAAGAAATGGATTTCGGGAAATCTTTGCGTAGTCCCCTTCTAAGGGAGACTAATTTTGCACACTCTTATAGAGAATGCGCGTTGCCCTTTGACAAGGGAAAGACTCACCTTGCAGATTATGAACCTTATTATGCTTCTTATAATATGCCAGCCTTTTTTATCTCTGTACCTATTTATGATAATGAACAGCTTATTGGTGTTTTGTCATTTCAAATTTCCATAGACACAATAAATGCCATTATGACCCATGTACATCGCTGGGAGGAAATAGGGTTGGGCAAAACCGGTGAAGTCTATCTCGTAGGTTCCGACTACACTATGCGTAATGAATCTCGTTCATTTGTTACAGACAAGGAAAAGTTCTTATATCTTTTGGCAAATAACCATGTGGTCTCAAAAGAGCTAAAAGTCAAGATTGATGAATATGATTCAGTTGTAGGAATGCTGCCAGTGCGATCTCCAAGCGTTCAGCGTGGATTAAAAGGTGAAAGCGATAATATCATATTTACAAATTATCGTGGCGTAAAAGTTATGTCATCTTTTTCTCCTATGAAAATAGATGATATTCAATGGGTGATCTTGGCTGAAATAGAGGTACCAGAAGCTTTATTGCCGCTTAAGCGGGTATTTACGGGGATATCTATTTTAATGCTCTTTATTATATCATTGATGATTTGGTTTTCCAGGTATATCGGAAATTCATTGGCTGGGCCATTAATGAAACTAGCCGATGAAATAAAATATGTTGAGCAAAGTGGCGACCTTTCTTGTCAGGATGGTGAAGTTGGACAAGATGAAGTTGGGCAGACAGTGTTAAAATTTCATTCCTTATTACGCAGATGGGAAGAGAAATTACTTGAAGTTGGCAACACAACAAAACGCATTGTTTCCTCCGAAAAAGATATTGAAATTACAGTTACATCCCCCTTAAGTAATAAAGATATTCTTGGACGTGTATTAAGTGAAATGGAAATGACTCTAGTCCAATATCATCGAAATAATAGGGCTACAAGATTAAGAGATGAAGGAATTTCCCAGTTAAACAATACCATGCGTGGCGAGCAGGATCCTCTTAATTTAGCATCAAATATTCTACATTTCCTTGTTACACACTTAAAAGGACAGTTAGGTGTTTTTTATATAATGGATGAAAATGGAGATATGCAACAAGCTGCCAGCTTTGCTTTTCCTGTTCGTAAACATCTTATGACAATTTATGGGGCAGGAGAAGGGATGGTGGGGCAGGCCGTTTTAGAAAAAGAGATTATTTTGCTAAAATCAGTTCCTCCTGAATACACACCGGTACAGTCAGGACTGGGAGAGCATCCTCCTAACAACATAATAATCGCGCCATTTATCTTTAATGACTATGTGGAAGGCGTGGCGGAACTTGGAACCTTAGGTGAATTTACTCCTACTCAAGTGGAGTTTTTAAAACTTGTTTCGGAAAATGTTGCTATATCAATGGCATCTGCTCGGTCCAGGATTCATAATGTAAGGCTTTTGGAGCAGACCCAGCTTCAG
>JAOTSI010000235.1 GCA_029865005.1 Desulfobulbaceae bacterium | reverse complement strand
CACCGGTCGGGATGTTGGCGAAGCCTTATCCCGTGAACCCTTCCAGGAGCATCTCCACCGTTTAGTAACGTCCAACGTCAATAACTTGTTGACCAAAGATTGTGGACCGCTTGTCGAAATAATTCCGCAACATTTTCAATCTTACTTTAAAATAGGGGTTCGTACCCTGAAATATCGTTTGCGTGACGGGGTGGTAGCTTTTCTTGGAGAAGATAGTAGTGGGAAGCTTATTTCCAATTCTATCCAGCAACAGCTTGATCGTCTTGGTGATCAAGAAATTAATGAACTATTTTCTTCTACTGATCGCCTTGGCTTTTATATGGTTTTGGATGATTTACTTAATTCATTGTTGGCAGGGCCTGAATTAGAAAAATGGTTAGCCGGATATTTAAAAGAACAAATTAATAGTCATGCTGAGGATGGAAAACGACTGAAAGATATCATTCCCGACTCATTACAGGAATTGTTTCTTTCTCTAGTTCTTGATCGCTCGCCCTCTATATTGCGACAAGTTGCCACTGTGTTATCTGAACCGAAAGTGAGGGAAAAAATAATCCATACCATTCGAAAGGCTATTGAGGAGTTTTTAGCTTCTCTCGGACCATTAGCCGCTATGGCTTCTTTTCTTGATATGGATATGGTGGAGGGTAAAATACGTGACTATCTAGAAGAAAAGGATGATTCTATTATTGAATGGTTGCAAAGTCCAGGGATCCAGGAAAAGCTAGCTGAAACACTTTGTCGCCAGGTCGAAAAGTTTATGGAGACTGAATTAGGGTTACTGTTAGCCAAAATAGACCAAGAAAAGTTCACAGTGATCATTGATCAGGTCGCCGAGCAGTCGTTGGGCGTTCTGCGCTCGCCTGGTGTGGTAAAGGGTCTGTCTGCAATGTTGCGAGAGAGTCTGGAACATTCTATAGAGCATGGAAGTAAAAAAACTAGTATAGCACTTAACGAACTTCTTCCCCATGATTTTGGTTTTGCCATCAAGGAGAAATTCACTATTCGGTTTATCGAAATTCTTCGCTCCCCACAGACCAATCGAATACTCACCAAGGTAATCAATTCAATGATCGATTCATTTTTGGCAAAACCACTGGGGGTTACCAATAACCTGGTACCTACTGGTATTAAAAATAGTTTTATCGACAATGTCTTTATGTCTATAAATAAGGTACTGCTCCATGAGGTACCTGGGCTTCTTGATTCTCTCAATGTACGTCGCATTGTTACTGAAAAGGTAGATTCCTTAGACCTTTTAAAACTCGAAAGACTTTTACTCTCCATCATGGAAGAACAATTCAAATATATTAATTTGTTCGGGGCAATTCTAGGTTGCCTCATCGGGCTCCTTAACCTACTTGTCATGGGAGTGATTTAAGAGTCGAGGAAAAGAGTGAATAGTCAGTGGTCATAGGTAGCAGTGACCACTGACAAGTTTGTGGGCTATTAAGTCAGCTACTTATATATCCTGTGACCAGGTACAATAGATATTCTAAAATTGGAGTCTGCTCTCACCAGCGCAGTATTATTTTTATAAATTGTCACTGTTATATGGGACAATTTAAATTGTGTATGAATATTGAATTAGCTAGTTGTAAGTTCTTTGGTCAGCTATTTTTTTGTGATCATTCTGTGTTCTGTTCTCGTTGTGCGAGGTTGCTGTTGGGTATTATATTTTTACAGTAAGAATCGTAATGGACAATCGAGCGCAGGTTCTTCCCCGTTTCTATATTTTTCCAGTAGATGTACGGAATGTTGTGCCAGCATTCTTCTTATTTTCCGTCGTTGTCCCTTTATTCGCGCAATCTTCATGGAGTCGTAAGCGGTGGTTTGGTGGCGCATCCAAGCAATAACTGCTTTAGCGGCTCGTTCCTCAATAGGGATCATGGACGTGCGGGCCACGGTGCCGCTACCTACTGGTATTGCATGATCGGTCACGGCCGTTGCCAAATTTTTCTCGAATTCTATATATTGAGGGGCAAAGGAGAGATAGTTACGCACTTCCCTGTGAAACTCTTTGGAGTATTGAGCTTGTATTCTTTCTCGTCGTTCACGGTTCTTGGTCATTTTTCTGGCATATTCATCGGTGGCGCGAAGTGCTGTAATTGTTTTACGTGCGTGTTCTATTGTGGCGGCTGGAGCCCATACACCTTTGGAGATAAATCTGCGTCCTTTTTTTACTTGGACTCGCCAGAAAAGGCCTTTTGATGTAACTTTTCTTGTAATACCGGCATCTCCCGCAGGTAAGAAATCCCAATCAGCAGGGGGGATTATTTTTACTCCATTCTTATCGATGACGGTATTTTTAGGCCCGGGAGTGACAATTTGACATTGAGTATTCATGGAAATATTTCAGCCTGTGTTGGTTTGTTAAAGGGTTGAGTTATGGTTCTATTAATTGGTGAGCGATCTAAAAGAAACAAAGCTAGATCGTAATCTATCGTAATTAAAAGAGTGTTGATGGACTTTCCCGTCTTGTTTCGTAGCGGAACTTAATGTAACTGTTGTATTGATAAAAAAGACAGTTAAAAAGACAAGCAGGATGGGATAATGAATTTTTATCCGTGGCTCTTTGTCAACAAGTTATTGGCAAATAACTTACTATAGTCATCTGTTATTGGTGTATGGTTAATTGTTGTTATTGCTGATCAGTCCTCAAAGGTTTCACTGTTTACCAACGGATACAATGTCGGTTATGGGGCGGCATTCTTTGCTCCCCAAGTTCAGCACTCACTATTACTAACTGCATTATCATTAAAAATAGAGCAGGTAAAAGCAGTGGTGGGATTCATGTGGCTGGGTCGGCCTCGCCTTTAGTAGAAAATTGCACGATTTCCGAAAGCGCTACCATTGACGGCACTGCTGATTTCAATGGCGGTGGGGCTCAGTTCACCACACTATCCAAACTGATTTTTAAAAATTGCATTTTTTCTTCTAATGCCTCTGGCTGGATCGCTGGAACTGTGGCTATTGTCGAGTCACAACCTGAATTTATCAACTGTGTGTTCGTTGACAATACTGCCGGGCAATACGCCGGAGCGGTGGCAATAATACGATTTTCGATGGCGTTATCTACTGCCTACTCAAGGGTCGTCACGACGACGATTCGACCAATATTGATGGGTAATCCGCTTTTTATTTGCAGCTCCAAGTATCTCATTAGTAGCAATTCTCCAGCAATAGATCATGGCACTATGACTGACGCTCCGTTAAAAGATATTCAATCTCAGGTTCGTTCCCAACGAAATGGAATTGATATCGGCGTCGATGAAGTCCTTTAATGTAGCATGATCGCCAAGCTGTGGGGGACTCTTTCTTTATTGTTGTGCAATAATAATTTGTTATTGTACACGACTTGCATTCGGTGCAGGGAAGATGGGGGCGCCACGAGCAAAGGTGACTAATAAAAATAGACAGTATGGCAGGATTTCTATAGCAACTTGGTAGGTTATGCTAAAGCAAAAAACATTGTCTGAGTCGCTTATTGAGAATGCGCCCCTACACCCCCTCACGTTCCTTCCTTTTTCTCCCTCTTTTTCAGGTTTTTCGACTTGTGTAATAAGTCTCTAATTTTCCGAAATGTTAAGTCTATCCAGGAGCTGTAGAAGCGGCCCCCTGTGGCCGCTCGGTAAAACCGAGAGCCTCCCTGAAAAAGCTTAAGGGTCGCGGAAAATAATAAATGTCCCAAAATATATCATGAAGTGGGGTAGGGAAGATGAACGAAGCAAGTAGGAGACTGGTCTGTGTCCATTTACGGTTAGGTGGGTATTCGTGAACTCTGTTAAGGAGTAACTCGTCGAGAGGTAGATGAACTGTATTATAAAAAGAACGTCATTGTTCTTCATGAATTGTTCTAAGCGGTAGGTGTATTAGGGTTACTGTTGTTCTAGCGAGTACGTAATGGTAATCATGGGGAGGCGTTAAAGTTTCAAACCATTGCAGTAACAATGATTTCTATTGATAGGTGTGGGTAATTCGAATTACGATTATGCTTGACTCTTGTTAATATAATCTGATATCTTAAATGACATCATTAAGTGAATAATCCTAACATTTACATGGTAAATGGGTTGTATGTAGACAATAATGGAGTAGATGTATTATGAAAAAAGTTACTTATTTCAAGTCGGTCATTTGACCTCGTTGTCTCATGGTCGGCCGTGAGCTGGCAAAATTAAGAAAAAAATACCCAGGTCTGGAAGTACAGGAAATAGATGTAATAGCCCATCCTGTTCAAGCAATCAGAAATAAGATAAAAATGATTCCAGCTCTTAAAATCGGGGACCATGCAAAAATAATTGGATTTGACCCAGATTCGGTGAAAAAATTTGTCGAAGCCAATATCGGGTTAGCGAGCTCTTAGTGTATAGGTGTTCGTTATGTTGTATGATTGGGGTCAGGGTAAAACTAGGTCCATTCTATTCGCTACCATGTGAGGCGGCCTTCCTTACTTAATGGTCAGCCAAGGGAGGAAGCGTTTACTCGAAAAAGCAGTAAGAAATTGAGATATTCAAACACTATCTAGGCGTGTTAACGAGCGGTTGTCAAGATTATAGGATAGACCCCATCTCTCCACAGAAAACTCATTGTTGAGCCTAATTATTTTAAATCCCTAGCCTATTTTTATCATCTTTCCTTAAAAATATAAAAATAAAGCTCTGTGTTGTGCGCCTTTTTGGTACTTCCGCTGGAGTGTCGTGTTAGGTTTTGCTTTTGTGCCATTCTTTAACTTGCTCTATTTCAGATAGTGAAAGCATGCTGAGAGGAATAAAATACACGACATTTTTAGAGATATAAAACAAGAGATAATTTTTACTTTTATGGATACGGACGATTTTATTCCAACTAAGTTTCACGTCAACACCAAACCCTTAATTTCGTATTCCTTTTTTATCTATTGTGTAGTTTTGTATCTGATTCGACGAGGGATTGGATAATACGGACTTTCTGACACCCCAGTATTGTAGTGCAGGTATAAAACCTATGGTATAAATTACACAAATAGTCAATACGGTCCATGCAGAAATACCAGGAATTAGGTTCTGAGACAGGCTTTCTCCTCGGACAGTAGAAACGATAAATAGGGCCGCTGGGAGTTCTAAAAAGAATCCATAAAATACATATGATATTCTATTTGAATGAAATATTTCCCTTGATGCGTTGGAAAACAACGGTACCGTGGGGGTAAACTGATTTGATTGAAACCTTACATGGAAGTGATGGGCACGGCTGCGATCATGCCTTTTGTGGGGATAGATAGCTTCCTCGTTTCCTCCGTTGATTGGTTGGAGGCTCTATTATGTGTTTTGTATCTATAATATTTTGGCCTGAAAATATACAACTATCTTTGTGTTATAAGATAGTTGTAGGTGGCACTAGTCAGTGTCACCACAAAATAATAGGGCCTTAGCGTGGTCAGGTCCCGATTGGCCTCAAGCAAGGGCACTGATATTTTACGCACATGAACTACTTATTGGTTTGTTTATCAATCATTTGGGGTCATTTGTGAATTTTTTTTCTGTCAGCTAGCAAGGCTAAGGTTTTCACTACCATGCTTCTCGCAAAGCTTTATTTTTCCAGCCGCAAATCTTTTTGCTTGCTGGTGATATAGTCTAAAGTAGACCTGGCCCCGCTAAATTTTACTCTTTATCTCTTTAGATTGTATTAACATGAACAGTCACTTGACCCAGTTACAGAACACTTACAGAAGTTTCCGCTCTTGATACCTTCGTTATATTCCAAAAGATTTTTCTTACGAATTGCCTTTAGATCCTCTCGGTTTACGATGACATTCATGCCGTTCATAGGAACCGTTGCACAAGCAAACTTTTGTTCGCCATCAATTTCAACCACACAGCCATGACAACACCCATTTTTCCTCTTGACACGGTAACATGCCGCCGGAATCCCTATCTTGGCCCGACTTGCAACATCAACGATATTTTTGTCGTTTTGGGTGACTTCGACCAAATGTCCATCAATTGTAATACTTCCAGGTGTCGTTGATAAGTGTATACCTGTAGGTAAGCTCGAATCATCACAGCATGAGTTATTTGATTTCTCGCAGCAAGAATTTCCTGATTCGGCCATTTGTAAAAACTTACCATTTTTACCTTTGTGGATGTTGGAGATAATATTTTTCATTTATATATACCGTTTAAACTGTTTGTATTAATTCTATTCGTATAACGCGCCAGTCACTTGCAGCGGCTTTTTGCCGTCCGGGGGACAGGTAGGTTATTTGTACGGATTTTCAAAAAACCTTTTTAGTAATCGATCAAGTGATCTATGCAAATTGATTTCCCCAAATTTATAGGAATAAGCTTATTTGTATCAAAAATCTGACAAGATAAGCTCCTGAGTTCTTAAAATCCACTATCTATAGTCGTTTCACCTCAAGTTATGCTTACTTGTATTATGTTATCAATCGCTTCCTTAAATCGATCAAGGAGTGATTCTAGTAAACTTTTGAGCAACAAAAATGGTTATATCCGGGTTTCCCAAACGGCATTTTCTTCAAATCTAACAGTATGATAGAACATAGAAGGAAAAAAACTCTGCAAAAAAATCGCGAGTTTCTATACCTCAAGAAAGTGTTATGTTTTTCGGAATCGTAGATTCCATCACCCTTAAGCTTAAAAGCAACAGGGGTTTTAGACCCATATTTTTAGGGCAATACACCGTTTGGGAAATCCGGATAGACCCGTTTGTTATGAGAAGATATCTGATAGGTAATCAATTGTTTAACAGAAGCATAACCGGAGGAACAATAGAAGGAGTGTCGGTACTGCTGCCAGTTAAAGACCAGGCATGAACAAGAGGTTTATCGCCGTCGCCAAATGGTTCAAAGATGTATAATCGGCCATTGGCCCGGTCATAGGCGATAGCACTGATATGATGTTTTTCTCTAGTGGACGTGAGGTGGTAGAGGTAAGGGTCTAGATCTAGGACGGCATAGGGTTGGGGGCGATTTGCAGCCAAGGTGCCTTGCGCGACTTTTGCCAGATCGGCGGGGTCGTAGAATATGATTTGGCCTTGGATGACGGTTGACCACCAGCCACGGTCCTCGCAATCGCAACCGGCAGGGTAGGGATCTTCGCAT
>JAOTSI010000234.1 GCA_029865005.1 Desulfobulbaceae bacterium | reverse complement strand
GTCAAAACCACCATTGCCGCAAAATAGAAAGAAGTAGTGCCATAAAGGGCACCTTGTGACGTGCAAGTTCCCGCTTTTACGTACTTCTGTCTTTTAAAGTCACGAACTTGGGTTAAAGAACAATATTAAATATATATTGAGAATAGTTATCAATGGAATTTGTAATTTTAAAAGAAACCCCTTTGATTTTTCAAAAGTGTTCAGCCTGAGACAGTAAAACACGATAAGGTGGTTTTTGATGAGGCGATGGATTTGGACATGAAAATTTAGGATATGGGTGGCGCTAAAAGTAATATGTCTTGATCCTATCAAAGGATAGTAGTTTGAAATAATACAGTTAAGACTAACTGAGCAAAGACTAAACAGAGAATAGATTTATAAAATGTTAACAAGACGTGTTAATCTTTTTCATTGAAAAGTTGATGAAATGGTCATATATTTTAAAACAAAAAAGCTTCAAAAACTGTGTAGCCATGGTGCGGAAGTGGGAATTATTCAAATAACAGATACGCATTAATACAAGAGGAGGCGGCAATGGTAAAAGCGACCAAGAAATATACTTTTGAGCCGGACTATGCCGTTGCACCAGGCGAAACCCTGCTGGAGACCATGGAGTCTCTGGATATGACCCAGAAAGAGCTCGCTGTCCGTACCGGGATCACTGTTCAATCTTTAAATCGAATTTTCAAGGGAGAACAACCCATTTCCTATGAAACCGCCAATCGTCTGGAGCTGGCAGTGGGGGTTCCGGCAGCCATGTGGAATAACTTAGAGGCTCTTTATCGTGAACAGCTGGCCAAAATAAGCGAGCGTGAGAGGCTGGAGGCTGATCTTGCCTGGTTGCAAGAGATTCCTGTTGCCGAGCTGGTTAAGAGAAAGGTGCTGCCGAAACTAAAAGATAAAGTAGCGCAATTACGCGCCGTGTTAGCATTTTATGGAGTCAGTAGTGTGGACGCCTGGCATGCCCTATGGGATGAACCAGCGGTGGCGGTTCGACGTTCCCTCTGTTTTAACAGTTGCCCTGGACCTGCTTCTGCTTGGATTCGTCAAGGTGAAATTGCCGCCCATTCGGTACAGTGTGCTGAATTTTCAAAGGTAAAACTTCAGCTAGCGGTTCAAGAGATAAGAAAACTTACCGTCCTGGACCCGGAACACTTCATTAAATTAATGCAGACCCTATGTGCTGAGGCTGGTGTTGCCCTGGTTTTAGTTCCAGAGATGAAAAAAGCCCCCTGGTATGGAGCCACCAAATGGCTTGCCCCAGGCAAGGTTTTGATCCTCCTGAACTTGCGTGGCAAGGCGGAGGATTTATTCTGGTTTGCATTTTTCCATGAGGCGGGTCATGTCCTCCATGATAACAAAAAAGATCTCCTTATTAATACAGGCAAGCCCGATCAAAAAGACACCAGAGAGATACATGCCAACCAGTATGCGGCCGAAGTTTTGATCCCCCGGCGATATAACGAGCGGATTAAGCATATGGTTTCAAAAAAAGAAATTCTAGAGATCGCCAAGGAGCTGGCCATTGCACCGGGAATCGTAGCAGGTCGCTATCAGCACCTTACCGGTAAATGGAATTTCTTTAATGATTTACAAAGGAAATTTGAATGGTCGTGAGCCCTGACTCGGTACTTGTGAGGGTAATTGTAAGATGTTGATGACTCTATTAACTCAAAACCAGACATGATTTCCAATATTTTCTTCTGGTTGCTTTCTTGTTCAGCTACTTTCTCGTCGAGAGGATATATGTTCCATCCCCAACGCCAGTGGACTCAGAATCGCTCATATCCCCATTAAACAAGAGTGTAAGAATGGTTAGATTTCTTGATTATGAGTGTTTATCCCTTAATTTTTGCACAGTAACCAGTGATAGTCCAGTTTTCTTAGCTATTGTGTCATCATCAAGAATATCGAGTAAATTAATTACTATTTGAATTTGGCTCTCTTTTTTACCTTCCTCTTTGCCTTCCTTTCTGCCTTTTAATATGCCTATACCATAAGAGGATTCAACCATACTGGCGTGATAATGAAGATCGTCTACATACCGGTCAAAAGCTCTTCGTTCATCTTCCGGTAATTTCATAATATCAAGTTGCTCTTTTGCCTGTTTAAGGCCTTGAGCCTGGAATTCGTCTTTTATCTCTTCATTTTTTAAAAAATATATCCACTCGTCTAAGGTGTTTTGGGCAACATCATTAAACTGGTTAATTTTTAGCAGATAATATTCAGGAAATAACTCTGAAACTGTCTCTTTTTTATACAGGTTTTGCTGTTCACTACTTAGGTCAAGCTTGTCGCCGGTGTGAATGCCACGGAACAAGGTTGTGCCCCGATAAATATAATCATCGCCGTGGCCAAGATCAAAATAGAGAATGTTAACAGAGATAACTTTGACAACCTTGGCATAAGGATCAGCCACATGCAGATGCTCAGTAATTACTTTTGAAGAGCCATAAAGAATCCGTTGCAGGTAATCAAATTCCCTATTGAAACAATATTCAGTTGGATTTGACTAATTTTAGACAGCCTGAAGTATTTTTATCATTTTCTTTGGTAAGGATGGCATGTCTATGAGGGCTCGAAATCCTGAAAGGATGCGGTCAGTATCGGTATCAGACTTTTCATTCCTTTTCATATTAATCGCTCCCTGTTCAGCAAATATTTTCTCAAGACTTTCCTTTCCATCAAGAAGTATTTCCATGTAGTCGGGATTATCTAGGTTCTTTACCAGTGGCGTATCAGCTAACATTGCCTGAAGCGCCCCATGCATTGAGTTATTACCGGTTTTTCGTCGATACCCTCTCCTCAGTCCTCTAAAGAATTGTTCAAGGATATTATTGGTGCGCTGTGGGTATATTATTTTCGGTCCACTTGGGGTATCCACGGTTATCGGGTCGGCAAAGAGTTTATCACTATACTTATCAATCTGTTCTATCATTTTTTTACTCAGCATATCAACTGTCAATTCTTTTGAATCTTTAAGGTATTTGCGGAACCGTACCACTTCTTGACGAATGGTGGACATGGCGTCTGGTGTACCATCATCATTCAAACCTTTGTCGCCTCCTTGAGGAGCGATGCGCATAGCCGAGCGTAGACGATCAAAGATCCGTCGACGCCAACTCAATTCGCTTACTGCTTGCCGAAGATCAGGATCTTCCGCTACATAGCATGCCTGCTCAACCAACTTGAAGATAAACTGCTTTTCGGGGGATTCATCATCATTAAGGAGTAGGTTCAGTAAATCTGGCATGAGCTGCTCTAGTTCCAGAATACGCTCAGCAAAATCAAGTAACGGACGATCAAAAGGAAAGCCATAACCATTCCCACAACGCTTGCCTTCTAATACCCAAATAGTTAAGGAATATGTCGAACCTAAGACTGTAAGCTCCTTGTTTTCACCGTGATCGTTGTTTAGTACGGCTTCTGCAATGGTCGTGTTTTTAACACTTTGTTCATTAAGCAATTTTTTCATTTCTCGCGCCAATGCATGTAACTTGGAGCTGACGCAATGACTACGCAGGCACTTACGCAATCGAGCATATGCAGGTTCCATATAATCTTTGCCGATGTCACGGAGAAAGTGAAAATGGCATATAAAATCAAAAACATCTGGAAACACCGTACCAATTGCTTTGCCAATACCAGCACTCATATCACGAACGCAGGCTAACGGGTCCCCGTAGTCAGTTTTCATTTGCATCAGGAAGGGTATAATATGGTCAGCCTTCTCACTGGGCAATTTCACATTAGCAAGAACGGTTTTGCTCAAGCTATCTATTCCAGTCATCAAGGCTGGGGCATCACTGTCGTGGAGGGCATCGAGATGAAGAATATAGCCGCCATTTATGGACATCGAATCGCGTATTCGTGGGGTTGCCTGCTGATGGGCAATTGCCAAGTAAGTAATGAACTTGCGACCCAAATAGTTTATCTCGGAAGCGGAAATTCGGATGTTACTATCAACGAGTTCAATGCGGACTTCTTGAACAGTGCGGTATCGCTGAAACAGAGCCCGACCTACAAAAACCAGCAAGTCATAAGCCATATTGCATCGGCTCGGAACCAATCCTTGTAATCCTTGTGAATTAAAGGTGCTATTACATCCGCTACAGAAAGTCACGGTCTCATGTGCAACGAAAGGGCCGTTCATGCTGAATACCATTTTTCGTCGGGTTTTCTGTACCTTTAATCGTACACCGCAGGGGCAAATTCTAAGTTCCGGGGCAAAGCGGATAACCGGTGGTTGTGAAAATAACGACAAAGGCGATATTTCTCGCACTGTTTGTTCACGCCAATAGCTCAATGCTTCTAATGCATTTGCTCCGCATTCTATTTCGTTTTTTTTAAATCATGTCTTGCGAAAAGTGCTTCGATTTGTGTTGTGTCCACTACAATACCGCGACGACGTTCAATGATTACTGTCAATTGCTCGAAGTCTAAATCAGGTTGCCGAATATATTCAGCCAGGATAAAGACCGCCACCTCTGCAGGTAGTGGATTACTAGAGGAACTCCTGTTGGCTGCTACGTTTTTCTGCATGGCTAACGTGGAGGGATCAGCGGAAAAGTAAATGTATGAACGACCCACCTTTTGCCGCGTAAGTTTACCTTGACGAAATAAGTTAACGAGAATTGAATGACAGCGACAGTGTAGCTTCTCGGCAAGCTGCTCCGCCGTCATACCTGCCGAACTACGAGTCGTTAAGTCAATCAGCGTGTTAGTTAAACTGCCAGCTCGTGAAAAACCTATCGTGTCAACGAACCAGAGACCATCCCTATCGAACTTTGGAATTGTGCGTAGAGTATACCATTTACCGTTCTGGGTAAAGCTGCTGTAGTATCCGGCTGTTCTTAAAAACCGTCTGGTTGAAATCTCTGAATAACCCAATTTAGAAGCAAGGGGCTTGATCATCCAGCATGATTGCAGGTCAAAAAGGGAAATGATGTGTTGATGCGGCGTGAGTTCGGATGACATAATAGAGCCTTGATAGAGTATTGCAAAAAAGTCACAAATAACAGTTAGATGCAATACCTTATCAGAAAACTGGATAAATTGCCACCCTTTATATTAGTATTGATAATATTAGACTAAGGAAGATTATTTATTTAAACTTTGATAGGTTAGGGGCGTAATGCTGTCTAATAGAATGGGGTTATTTTAGGAAAAAATTGTAGAAAGCTATGATAAGGAATGGCGTGGAGCAGGGAGGTAACTCATTGATAATAAAGAGGCCAACTGGCATTTGTTTTCATAGAAAAATAGGCTTTCTATAGAAGGCACTTCTAAACAGCCTAAAATGCCAAATTAAATGTAAGAATATGAGAAATGAGTTTTTGTATGTTTTTGGATATGAAAGTCCTGAAGAACGCGCATCCAATAGGGATTATGAAGGTGATTTTGAATCCACTGGTTTTTTTTGGATAATAGCTAACTCAGAAGATGAGGCTTTAAGTTGGGGACAAGAATTGTCAAAGTGGTATACACGACTACTTTTTGGGGAAAATGAGGAGCAACAATGGCAAGTAAATTGGTTTGCCTCATGGATTGAAAATAGCCCTGACAAAGAATTAGAAAAGGCAGCAAAGCAACTTAGGCCAATAACTGTGGGAGAATTTCCAGATTTTGAAAATGTTAAATTAGCCTTTTCTGATTGAATCAGCTGATAGCTGAATTGTGATCGTTCGTCAAAAGTAGAAACAACGCAACGCAACGCAATGGGATTGGTCAGGTAAGTGTTGGTCCTGTTGTAGGGCTAAAAACTCTGCGGGCACTATACTTGAAATTAACGATGGAAAGTAACTACCGATCAAAACAACTATTACGCCCTGCCCTACATTCTGCCACCTTGTCCCGATTTCTTCTGGAAGATATTGGGGACATCCTATACTCCCCTTGTCAATACAAAACGCAGTAATTTTATATTAATGTAAAATCAAGAGTTTGCTCTGTCTGATTTCGGGAGGGCACGCTATTGACTACAGTGACTTTCCATGGGCTGCATGACAAAAAACAAAAATCCAGGACACATTTCGTATATAATAAATAAACGTGGTCTGACCCCTATTTTCACTCATATGGGATACCATACTATTTCAAATGATTAACAGTATTTTGAGAGGTAATATGAAAAAAGGAAAAGGTAAAAAGGATATTGTTTTAAATAGAATGCTAAATAATACAATTGAAGAAGCGAAAAAGTCCTTAGAAAATATAGGATTTTTTTTAAACAACTGTGGTGTTTCACTTGATAAAGGTCTTCAATATGACTTTGATGGTTTGATTATTGTTGAAAAATATTATCGGCAACTGTGCAAGGTGAGAGGATTTAAAGATATTTTTACCAAAGAAACATATGAAGAATTGATGACGTATTTTTTAGGGGAAGTGTTAATAAGAAATTATAATGGGGAATGGTCTATATACTCAGGTAAATATTATGTGCTAAAACCAGTGGTAATAAAATTAGGTACAGGGAAATCTATTGATATAAATGTGTTCTGTGATGATCTTATTAGTAATAAGGGGGCAAAAGGAAGTGGCGAAAACAAATCACTATACTTATATGCAAAACATGCTGAAAAAAATGCTTGTTTATAATCGTCAGTTAACATCTAGGATGAGATTATTAAAGAATCACCAATAATTGGAATAATTGGGAATAATTGGGGTCATTATGTTGCCAGTTAAGTTATGTTGCGTGTTCTTGCGCAGCATATTCTTCCTATTTCTAAAATAAAAAAAGTTTTTCTTATTTTTTCTTCAAATATACTTTTCTCTCCTCCCTCCAATATTTATCATTTTTATTAGTGAAATAATGAAATAATAAGGAACAGACCACGTTTTTACTATCTTTTTCACATGCCAAGACGATCTCGAGTAATAGTTCCTAATATTCCACTTCATATCATCCAACGCGGCAACAACCGTCAACCATGTTTTTTCGCCGAAGAAGATTATCAATTCTATCTTGAGTGGCTGAAAGAGTACGCGGAAAAGTTTGGCTGTTTGGTTCATGCCTACGTTTTAATGACAAATCACACCCACGTTTTGTTGACTCCTCAACAGTTTGAAAGTCCCGGAAACTTAATGAAGTTTCTGGGACAGCGTTATG
>JAOTSI010000233.1 GCA_029865005.1 Desulfobulbaceae bacterium | reverse complement strand
CAACGTACCATGGTCGCAATGTCGACTATGGATAAGGAATTTAATGCTGCCGATCTCAACGGTAAATGCGAAAAAGCAACTGAAGTAGGTAAGAAAGTTGCTGAAAAAGCAAAGAGTGCAGGGATAACCAAGGTGATCTTTGATCGCGGTGGTAATCTGTACCACGGCAGAATCAAGGCGTTATCAGAAGGGGCTAGAGAAGCTGGCCTAGAATTCTAGGGTTGCCGAATTAAATTACTTCGAATGGTAAAACAAGAACAATACGGGGGTGTTTCTTGGCTGATTTTAAAAAAAATAGAGACGGCAACCAAGACGATCTGATAGAGAAAATCATCTTCATCAATAGGGTTGCCAAAGTAGTTAAAGGTGGGCGAAGGTTCAGCTTTAGTGCTATTGTTGTTGTTGGTGATGGAAAAGGTAAGGTAGGATACGGACTAGGTAAGGCGAATCAAGTTCCCGAGGCTATCCGTAAAGGAATAGAGAAAGCCAAAAAAGACATGAGTCTTGTTTCTCTGACAACTACCTCTATTCCTCATGACATTAACGGTAAATTCAAGTCCGGCAAAGTAATGCTTAAGCCTGCTTCCGACGGTACTGGAGTTATTGCAGGTGGAGCAGTTAGAGCGGTACTGGAGGCAGCTGGAGTACAAAATATTTTGACTAAATGCTTAGGTTCCAATAACCCGCACAATCTTGCTAAGGCTACAATTGCAGGTCTGAGAAGTTTGCGCAGCGCGGAGCAAATCGCCCGTCTCAGGGGGCTTAAAGCCGAAGAGATGGTCGCATAAAACTATCCTGAACAGGTTATTATGAGCACGATTAAAATTACGCAAGTTAAAAGTCGTATCGGGTCCACTCAAAAAATTAGAGCAACCCTGGACGGTTTAGGACTGATCAAATTAAATAAGACCGTTATTAGAAAAGATACCCCTGAGATCAGAGGTATGATTAATAAGGTGATACATCTCGTTCAGGTGGAGGGTTGATATGCTTAAGTTGAATAATCTTTCACCTAACCCCGGAGCCCGTAAAGCAAATAAAAGGGTTGGTCGGGGACCGGGTAGTGGTAGAGGAAAAACTGCTACACGTGGTCACAAAGGTGCACGTTCTAGATCTGGCTACAAGACCAAGCTAGGTTTTGAAGGTGGTCAAATGCCGTTGCAGAGAAGGCTTCCTAAAAGAGGCTTTACCAATATCTTTAAAAAAGAATATGCTCTGGTATCCCTATCCGATCTCAATCGTTTTGAGAGTGGTGCTACGGTAAACCGGGAAGCATTATTGGAGGCAGGCTTGATTAAGCCAGCCGATAATCTGGTAAAAATTCTTGCTAACGGTGAGCTCACTGTTGCCGTTACCGTGGAAGTGGATAAGATAAGTACTTCTGCGAAAGAGAAAATTGCAGCCGCTGGCGGCTCTATTAAAGAGTAAACATTATGAGCGGAATTGCCAACGCTGCAAATATTCCCGAATTGAGAAGGCGGGTTGTTTTCACCCTTTTGATGCTGATGATATATCGTATGGGAGTCCAAATACCGACTCCAGGCATCAACGGGGAAGCACTCGCCTCTTTCCTTGATCAATATAAAGGCATTTTCGGCATGATCAATATGTTTTCCGGAGGCGCATTAGAAAATTTTTCTATTTTCGCCTTGGGAATCATGCCTTACATTAGTGCTTCCATTATTATTCAATTACTGACGGTTGTTATACCTAAGCTGGAAGCATTATCCAAAGATGGCGAAGCTGGAAAAAGAAAAATTACCCAGTATACCCGTTATGGGACAGTGGCTCTTTCTCTGATACAGAGTATGTTTATCGCTTCAGGACTTGAAACGCTGAATGCCCCAGGTGGTGAAGCTATTGTCTTGGAAACGGGGTTACAGTTTAAACTATTGACCATGCTCACCCTGACTTCTGGAACTGCATTTATTATGTGGCTCGGAGAACAGATGACTGAGAGGGGAATTGGTAATGGAATTTCTCTTATAATCTTTGCTGGTATTGTTGCTAGAATGCCATCTGCGGTGGTAAATTCTATTCAGTTTATAAAAGAGGGCGATATTCCACTGTTTTTTGTGCCGTTTTTAATAGTTATGATGATAGGAATTGTAGCTATAATTATTTTTGCTGAGACTGCACAACGGAAAATTCCGATTCAGTATGCCAAAAGGGTTGTTGGCAGAAAAGTATATGGTGGACAATCATCGCACCTTCCTTTAAAAATTAACGTTTCTGGTGTGATCCCACCTATTTTTGCTTCATCCATAATGATGTTTCCAGCAACTATAGGTTCATTTATACAAGTTGATTGGGTTCAACAAGCTTCAGCTGCGTTATCACCCGGTACTATTTATTATTATCTGGTGTTCGTATTATTTATTGTTTTCTTTTGCTTTTTTTATGCTGCTGTTCAGTTTAAGCCGGATGATGTAGCTGAAAATTTAAAAAAGAATGGTGGGTTTATACCTGGTATACGGCCAGGGGTAAATACTGCTGACTTCATAGATAAGGTTTTAACCAGGTTAACCGTTGTTGGTGCTATATACCTGGGGGTTATATGTGTTTTGCCTACTGTTTTGATAAACAAATTTAATGTTCCCTTTTACTTTGGTGGTACTGCCTTACTCATTGTTGTTGGTGTAGCGATAGATACCATTGGACAAATAGAGTCCCACGTCATAATGCGAAATTATGAAGGCTTTATGAAGTCAGGTAAGATTAAAGGTCGTCGTTAGAGATAGTTATGGGCGAAGAAAATAACCCTGATAAAAATATCGTGGTAAAATCTCTGAAAGAAATTGAGATAATGCACAGCGCTAATCAAATAGTTGCAGGTGTTCTCAATTTGATGCGCGAGAAAATCGTTCCAGGGGTTACCACGGAGATGTTAAATTCATGGGCTGAGCAATACTGCTTAGACCATAAAGGAATACCAGCATTCAAAGGGTATCGGGGTTTTCCAAAAAGTTTATGCGTCTCTATTAACGAAGAGGTTGTGCATGGTATTCCTTCAAAAAAGATAATTGTTAGAGAAGGCGATATCGTTAGTGTTGACTTTGGAGTGAAGTATAAGGGGTTTTATGGGGATGCAGCTATCACCATCCCGGTTGGCCAGGTATCGGATAAAATACAAAAACTATTGGATGTTACGCAGGAATCTTTAAATCTTGCCATTGAACAAGTACGGGTTGGTAATCGTATAAAAGATATTTCTAATGCTATCCAGGGTCATGTGGAGAGTCATAAATTTTCCGTTGTTCGTCAATTTGTGGGTCACGGAATTGGTTCAAACCTTCATGAAGGTCCTGAAGTTCCAAATTATAAGGTGAAACAAGCTTCTCCAAGGCTGATAGAAGGCATGGTGCTAGCGATTGAACCGATGGTTAATATAGGAACACACAAAGTAAAAGTTTTAAAGGATAGGTGGACGGTTATAACAGCCGACCGATTCCCATCGGCTCATTTTGAACATTCAGTTGCCGTTACCAACAAGGGTCCTTTTGTTTTAAGTGAGCTCCATTCACAATTTCCGAATTAACAAGTATTGGTAACTTACCATTGAACCTCAATGGTATAGAGGTTTTTTTTCTTCGTATCTTCGGGTCAGACTCAAAATAATAGTTGAAAAAAAATATTACGAGAATATATTAGCACGTTTCTATGAGCTAATACCATTTTAAGGAATTTTTTTATGGCCAAAGAAGACGCCATCGAAGTTGAAGGAACAATAATTGAGCCACTGCCCAACGCTATGTTTCGCGTAGAGCTTGATAATGGACATAAAGTTCTTGCTCATATTTCTGGAAAAATGCGGATGCATTACATTAAGATCCTTCCAGGGGATAGGGTAACCGTTGAGCTTTCTCCATACGATCTCACGAGGGGAAGGGTGACATTCCGGTCAAAGGGTAAGGACAGAAGATAGATTTTAAGCATAAGCTGGGAGATCATTAAATGAAAGTAAGAGCATCGGTCAAAAAGATGTGTAGTGATTGTAGGGTATTTAAACGACATGGAATTGTTCGCGTTACCTGCAAAGTCAAGAAACATAAACAAAAGCAAGGGTAACCTTCGTAGATTTCTATTTTATTAATAGGCACAGGAGAAAGAAACCGTGGCCCGAATAGCAGGTGTGGATTTACCTAAAAATAAGCATATGGACCGAGCTCTTACCTATATATATGGTATAGGGCTTACAACGTCTCGTGAAATTCTTGATAAAACAGATCTTCCTTACCGTATGAATTCCGATGATCTGAGCGGCGATGACGTTACTAAGATTCGGAAGGTCATCGAAGCCGATTATGTCGTTGAGGGTGATCGAAGACGTGAAATTTCTATGGATATCAAGCGTCTGATGGACTTGGGGACATACCGAGGAATGAGACATCGTAAGGGATTGCCATGCCATGGTCAACGAACAAAAACTAATGCACGTACGAGAAAAGGTCCTAGAAGAGGCACCGTACGTAAATAACCTTACGTGTAAATCAAGTATGGCTGCAAGCCATTGAAACGAACGAGGGAAATATGGCCAAGGGCAAAAAAAGTGCTGTTAAATCAAAACGGCGTGAAAAAAAGAATATTCCTGAGGGAATTATAAATATTTATTCAACATTCAATAACACAGTAGTTAGTATTTCCGATAGAATGGGTAATACTCTCTCATGGTCTAGCGCTGGTGTTATTGGATTTAAGGGTTCTAGGAAATCCACTCCATTTGCTGCTCAGAATGCGTTGACTGATGCGGTAACTAAGGCTAAAGAACATGGTCTTCGGAAAGTGGAAGTAAAAGTTAAGGGGCCGGGGCCGGGCAGAGAAGCAGCTCTGCGGGCGTTGACCACATGTGATTTAGAAGTATCCAAAATATCAGATATAACACCTGTACCGCACAACGGATGTAAGCCGCCCAAGCGTAGAAGAGTTTAAAACGATATTACGGGACAAAGAATTAAGACCATGTATGACCTACATGGTCTTTCAATAATTATGGAGGTCAGAGTTGGCGAGATATACCGGTGCTACCTGCCGTATGTGCAGGAGAGAAAATCTGAAATTATTTTTAAAGGGTGAGCGCTGTCTTTCGGACAAATGTTCTTTCGAAAGAAGGTCATATGGTCCAGGTCAACACGGTCAGAATAAGTTTAAAAAATTGTCCGATTACGCAATCCAATTGCGTGAAAAGCAGAAGGTTCGTCAGATATACGGATTAATGGAAGGACAATTTAAAAGAACTTTTAAAGCTGCGGAAAGAGCCAAGGGCGTAACAGGTGAAACTCTGTTGTCTAACTTGGAGCGTCGTTTGGATAACGCTGTTTATCGCATGGGCTTTGCTGGTTCTCGTGACCAAGGCCGACAGTTGATATTGCATAATCACTTTTTGGTTAACGGCAAAAAAACAAATATTCCTTCTTTCCAGGTTAAAGTTGGAGATGTCGTCACTTTGAAGGAAAAGAGTCGCTCAAATAGTCAAATTGTCGAAAATCTCGAGAATGCGGCTAGAAAGGGTTTGCCCTCTTGGCTGGAACTTGACAAGGCTAATTTTCAAGCAACGATTAAAGCTATTCCGAGCCGTGATGAAATCACGATACCTATTCAGGAACAACTGATCGTAGAGCTGTACTCCAAGTAACCTTAAGCAATCAGGTATTACATGGCACAGGAAAATAAGGAAGAGAATCCTTTCTACAAAAACTGGCGTGCTCTTATTACACCGGAAAAGCTAGAGGTAAATAAAGATACCCATACTGGTACGTATGGAAAATTTGTTTGCCAGCCATTTGAACGGGGATTCGCGACCACAATAGGCAATTCATTGCGTCGCATCCTTCTCTCCTCAATTCGGGGGGCGGCGATTACTTCAATAAAAATTGAGGGAGCGCTTCACGAATTCACTACCGTCAATGGAGTGATGGAGGACGTATCCGATGTCATCCTCAATTTGAAACAGGTTCGTCTCAAATTGTCCGGTGCTGAAAGAGCTACCGTTACTATTGAAAAGCAGGGACCAGGCGTGGTAACAGCAGGTGACATCAACGGTGGTGCCTATGTTGAAGTTATGGATCCTGAACAACCTCTTTGTACAATTACTGATACTTCAACTTTAAGTGTTGAATTAGAAGTGAAAATAGGCAAAGGGTATGCAACTGCGGAGCAGAACAAAAGTGAAGATCAGCCGGTGGGCGTTATTGCCATCGACTCAGCGTTTTCTCCGATTAAGAAAATTCAATTTGTCGTAAGTCAAGCACGGGTTGGACAACAAACCGATTATGACAAGCTTACCATAGAATTAGAAACTGATGGGTCGGTAACACCGGAGCAAGCTCTTGGGTATGCTGCCAAAATATTAAAGGAACAGATGACCATCTTCATCAATTTTGATGAGGAAAAGGCTGAACCTGCTGAAATTGATAATGTTGAAGATGGTGAAGAATCCTGGCCGCCGTTCCTGGACAAAAATGTTGAAGATCTGGAGTTGTCCGTTCGTTCAGCGAATTGCTTGAAGAACGCTCAGATTCAATATATTGGACAGTTGGTAACCAAGACCGACGCTGAAATGCTAAAAACTAAAAATTTCGGACGCAAGTCACTTAACGAAATCAAATCTCTTTTAGCGGAGCACGGCCTCTCTCTGGGAATGAAACACGATGATTGGATTTCGCCCATTGAGAGAGAAAACTCCGGCGAGTAATCTCTCGCCGGTATGAAATAGGAAGTTTATGAGTTGATTTTTGCCTTGGAAAGGTGGTGATAAGTGACCTGCATGAGCAGAGTTCGCCCTAGCTTTTCAAGCGATTGACCAATAAGGGTAAACCAATGAGACACAGAAAAGCTGGTAGAAAACTTGGCAGAACTGCTGCCCATAGGAAAGCCATGTTACGTAACATGGTCACTTCACTTTTGGATCACGAACGTATTGTAACCACGGTGCCTAAAGCCAAAGAAGCTGGCAGAATGGCAGAAAAAATGATTACTCTCGGAAAAAGAGGCGACCTTCATGCTCGTCGCCAGGCATTAGCCTATATCCGGAGTGAAGATGTGGTCTCTAAGTTGTTTGGCCAGATCCAAGAGCAATTCAGCGATCGTAATGGTGGGTATACACGTGTTATCCGTACTGGTGTG
>JAOTSI010000232.1 GCA_029865005.1 Desulfobulbaceae bacterium | reverse complement strand
CCCAAATATGGTAGGATATTTATCGTCTTACTTATAAGCAGTATTAAAGGGTAACTGTTGCCTTGATAAAGAAGATAGCTATAAAAATATGCAAGATTGTATAATATAGAATTTCCGCAGCGTTTAAGTTATCCAATTTGTACCCTTTGGTGATCATGGTGCCATATGACGTGCTGTGACAATTGGTTTACCTATTAATTCATGGGCACTGACAAGCTCGACCTCGTTTAAAAGTTGTTTGCCGCACTGGGTAAGGGCGGATAGGGTTGCTGGGTTGGGATGTCCGATACCAATGGCGGTTCCGTCCTTTTTGGCGAGGGCTATGAGCTCTTCGAGTTGGTGGCAGATATTTTTTCGGGTATGCACATTATCAAGAAAAACGTTACGCCGGGCAGTGGGGATTCCCATAGTTATTGCCTCGGACATGCCTACTGTTTTAGCGGTGGTGAAGGAGTCTATAAAGAACATTCCTCTTTGCTGTAAGATATGGAGGACATTACGCATGGCTCGGCGATTTTCAGTAAAACGTGACCCCATGTGATTATTGGCCCCAATGGCATGGGGTACTAGTTCGAGGTAGTCGTCAATGGTTTTGGTCAGCTTGATGCGACTGGTGGTTAAGTATAGCGCAGATGGGCCTGGGTTCCAATTTTTATCATGGGGCTCCATAGGGAGATGAAGAAGAATGTCACGTCCTTTTTCGTAGGCTATGATTTCAAGTTTTTGAGTGTAAGGGGCGTATGGGAGGAATGAGAAGGTTAGGTTTAGCGGCAGGTCGAGGAGCTTATGGCCGATCTGCTTCTGAAACCCCATATCATCAATAATGATAGCTATACGGGGGCGGATTTTAGGGGTGGGTTGAAGGGGTTCTGTTAAGTTGTTGCTGAGTTTGGAGGAATGGCCTGAGGTGGTGTTACTATTTTTTGGTTCAGGTGGTGATTGTGATTCATTAATGGTAGGCGGGGGTTCCTCAGTTGTAGACACCTGATTATATAAATATTTATTTTCGGAAAGAGATAGGTCGGAGTAGGTGAAATATTGCTGTAGCAGGCATCCGGCGGTGGACAGAATGGTAAATAATGCTAAAAAATAAAAAATAAGTTGTTTGAGATCCCTTCCACTTTTATTCATGCTTTTTTATTATATTATCATTTTTATTTGTCGCGGGAAATAACATAAAGAGCCAATCCTTTGAGCATGGCATAGCTTGTGTTTTCATTCTGATCGGTAAAGAGGCTTAAGGCATTTATTGCATTTTCTATTGACTCTTCTGCAGTGGCTCGGGCTGAATTAAAGCCATCATTTTTTAAAATTATCTCTTTGATGAGCGAAAGGTTTTCTGCTCGCTGGTCAGGGTTGCTGAAAAGGGTTTTAAAGAGGGTGATTTCATCGGTATTGGCGTTGGCTAATGCCCTGATCAGGGGTAGGGTCATCTTGCCTTCCACAAGATCTTGGCCTATTTTTTTCCCGGTACTTTTTTGATCTCCGAGATAATCAAGTAGGTCGTCAACAATCTGAAAAGCTATTCCCAGGTTGGTACCGTAGGCTACCAACGCTTTAATTTGCTCATCGGAAGCATTTGCAAAAATACCTGCAATTTCACAAGCTGAGGCGATAAGGCCTCCGGTTTTTCTGGCTATAACCGAAAAGTATTGCTGTTCGCTGGTATTGGGATTTCCTGTATGGCGGATCTGGAGATACTCACCGTCCACCATGCCTGTAGTGGCGTGGCAAAAAACTTCCAGAGCTCGATTGCCAGCAATTTTGCCAATGAGTTGCATGGAACGAGCATGGAGCCAGTCGCCGGTAAGGATAGCTGCAGCTAGGCCGTGGGATTGTACTAGAGATGGAACTCCACGTCGTTCTTTAGCTCCGTCGATAACATCATCATGAATTAAGGTGGCAACATGAAGATATTCAAAAGCGGCGGCGAGAAGGTGGGAAGAATTATCAGTTTTGCCACAGATACGGGAAGATAAGATGACAAGTAGGGGGCGTATTCGCTTGCCTCCGTTGAATAGAGAATGTTCCAAGGTTTCTCGGAGCAGTGGATCGGTGGCAATAAGGGCCTGGTCCAAGTCCTGATGCATGGCGTTTTCAACAAGTGTGGCCGTCTGTTTGGCAAAAAGTTTTAATGATTCTGGATCAACTGTTTTATTTACTGTCATCGTCTTGGTCGAGAAAGAATTTGCGGACCTCTTCCAGATCACTGGATTTCGGACTCGGTGGTAAGCTATTTATAAAATGGCGGCCGTATCCCTTTGTAACAAGGCGACCATCTAAAAGCGCGATAACTCCACGGTCTCCACCAGTGCGCATTAACCTGCCCACGCCTTGGCGGAGAGTGAGAATGGCTCTGGGGACTTGAAAGTCAAAAAAGGGATTGCCGCCTTTGTTTTTAATACGGTTTATCTTGGCAATAATAACAGGGTCGCTGGGGACTTCAAATGGAATTTTGTCAATTATAACTAAACTCAGTGATTCTCCAGTAACATCCACTCCTTCCCAGAAGCTGGCAACTCCGAATAAAATCGAATCAGTATCTTGTTTAAAGTGTTCGAGTAACTGCCGACGGGACATGGTCCCCTGCATATATATAGGAAATTTTATCCTATCGCGCAAACCGTAAAATGCGGTGTGCATGGCTTGGATGGAAGTAAAGAGTACTAAAGCGCGTCCACCGGAAAAAGTAACCAGCTCCGAGATGGTCTTTTGGAGCCATTTAGGATGACCAGGGGTTGCGGGAATCGGACTGTCCTTCGTGGGTAGATAGAGAAGGGTTCGATCCTTATAGTTGAAAGGTGAGGGGAAATAGTGAGTGCCGGTCTCTTTCGAAAGGCCCATGCTCTCCAGGTAGTAGGAGAAGGCACCGCCGGTTTTAAGAGTGGCGGAGGTGAACACGCATCCACCTACCCCGGTGAGTAAAGTTTCGCGGATATGAGGTGAGATGTCGATGGGGGAGGCGGATAGGGTAAGGTTACGTTCGGTACGTTCAAACCAGCGTATGTAATCAATTTCGTCTTCAGCTATATCATCATACATAACGGTGCTGACGGTTTCCAGATGATGAAGCAGTTGATCACACCGTTTAAAATATCCTTCCCATGGGCCGTTTTGAGAACTGACGTCATCAAGTAGCCTGCTAAGTTTACGTAACTCTATTGTAACATTTTCTTTGCATCTTATTAGTTCATGTTGGGTGGAAAAAAGATCGGCAAGCGGGAATCGCCCTTTCTCTAGTGGAAAAACAGCAGCGAATTCCTCAACGCGATTAGCTAAAGTACGGGCAGTAGTGAGAATAGGATCGCGTTGTTTGTCTGTTAGCATGGATATGGCGTCATGCTCAAGATCGGTAGCCAGGTCTTTTACTTGATAACGGCTAAATGATACCCCGAAAAAGGTGGTGGCAACATTTTCTAGATGATGGGCCTCGTCAAATATAACGGCCTCGTAGCGAGGTAGAACTTCACCATATCCGCCTTTGCGTACCGCTAAATCAGAAAATAGTAGGTGATGATTAACAATGAGTAGTTTACTCATTGCCGCTTCTTTGCGGAGCTTGGTCAGAAAGCAGTTACTGTAATGGAAACAATCCTGGCCGAGACAGGAATGGGATTGGCAGCAAATTTTTCGCCACATCGGGGAGCTGTTTCGTAGAAAACCTAGCTCACTGCCATCTCCTGAAATGGTATGATGGAGCCAGTCATCTATAGCATCCATCTGCTCGTTGTTAAATAACTCATCTTTACGACCGCTTTTGGCCTGCTGGTAGCGATGGAGACAAATATAATTCTCCCTTCCTTTAACGCATACCGCTTTAAGTTTAGGTGCAATATTATCACGGATAAAGGGAATGTCTTTAGTGAGGATCTGATCTTGAAGGTTTTTGGTGTTTGTGGATATCACCACTTTGCGACCACTTAGCACGGCAGGGACCAGGTAGGCCAGGGTTTTGCCAAGACCTGTTTCTGCTTCAATTACCTCACAGCCTGCCTCGCCGGAGAGTAGGTTGTCGTCAGTAACCGATAACAGTGAATCGATGATCTGAGCCATTTCAAGTTGGCCAGTTCTGGGTTCGTATCCGTTGAGGTGGTTGGCAAGTATACCGTTTGGGCCGAAGATTTTATCCATCTATCCGTCTTGCTCCATGATGTCGAGGGCAACCTCACGAACTTGGGAGGAGGGGTCCTGGGTTAGTGTTTTAACCAGGGCAATGGCTTCGTGGCTGTGTATTATATCTAGAATGTTGGCAGCCTCTCCTCTGACCAATGGGCGTTTGTGTCTTATGGCCCTGGTAAGTGAAGGGAGTGCCAGGGGGGATTTGTCTGGTTGAATCCGATGTAGCTCCTCCATGAGAACAGTTACTCCGAGCCGGACGGCAAATCGTTCATCGGCAAGTAATTTGTCTATAAGGTTGTAGTAGCTTGGTTGCTGTTTATACATGGCGATAATATTTTCTAAGTGACCCATTTCTAGAAAGTCGGCTATTACTTTAATAAGTTCTTGCTCGGAAACGAGTTCATTTGATCGGACTTTTCTTTTTTGTCTATTGCGATTCAACATTTTTTATCTTTTGTTTCGAGAAAAGGGAAAACTGTTGGAAAATAACTATGGTATTGTCGGTTGATATTTCCATTCAGTCGCTTGACACGGGACGTATTCACAGGTACTAACTAAAGTATCAGTGTTTTAAAATATAGGAAAATTATGGTTGAAACTTTAAGTTCCTCACTTCAGCATCTAGCTCCTGTAAAGGAAGAATTGTTGGAAAACGACGAGATTATCCTCCTCGTTGACGATTATCCCGATATAGTCGTCTTGCTTCAGGAATTTCTCCAAAGTAATGACCTTGCCACTAAAACAGTGGGTTCGGCTGACGGTATGTATGAAGTGTTGGATAGTTCCAACGTTGCCTTGATACTCCTTGATATAGGACTTCCTGATGCTGATGGAATTACACTTCTTCCTAGTATAACAGAAAAATATCCTGATACTGCCATTATTATGCTCACTGCGGTCATTGATTTAGACGTCGCTATGGATTGTATTCGTCGCGGAGCAGATGATTATCTCACAAAGCCGGTCCAATTTACAGATGTTTTTAATAGAATACGTAAAATTTTAGAAAAAAGGCGTCTGATGATAAATAATCGACGCTACCAAAGGCAAATAGAACAGGCTCGTTTTCGTATCCAACTTCTCCATGAATTGTCTATAAAAATGAATAGCGCTTACCTGGGGATGGTGGAGCTTGATGAGATTCTGCAGGCGATTTTAGTGGGAATAACTGCTGAGGAGGGGTTGCAGTTTAATCGTGCTTTTTTAGCCTTATTTGATGAAACCGGTGAATATTTACAGGGTAAAATTGCTATAGGGCCATCTTGTCGAGAAGAGGCAGGCCGAATCTGGCGACAGATGCGGGAGGAAAAACTAAGATTTCATGAAATCCTCGATAATATTAAGGAGAAATGTTTTCTTGGAGACACAGAGGTTAATCTTATAATCCGTTCTTTACAAATTTCCGCCAGAGAGGCTGAGCATATACTCATACGTGCAGTGCGGGAGCGTAAATCGATTAACGTGGTGAGGGGCATGTGTGATGGGTGTGTGCTTCTATCCGAACTTATAGAGTTGTTGGGGGAAGACACTTTTGTGGTGGTCCCTCTCTATTCGCCTAGTAGGCCTCTGGGAGTTATAATCGCCGATCATTTTATTACCAGAAAAGATATTGATGATGATTTGATTGGTGATCTTGAGAGTTTCGCAAGTCAGGCAAGCCTAGCTATAGAACATTGTCATCTCTATATGGGAATGGAAAATAAAATAAAGCAGCTTGAAGATGTTACCCATGAACTGGAAAAGAATAAAGACTTGTTGGTAGAGGCCGAGCGTTACTCTGCCTTGGGACACATGGCTGCTCAGCTTGCGCATAATATCCGCAATCCGATCACCTCCATTGGAGGGACCGCCAGGATGCTTGCCAGGAGAATTAAGGACCCTGATTTGGTCAAGTTTTTAAATATGATGACCGGTGAAGCGACCAAGGTAGAGGCCACCCTGCATGATCTTTTTAGTTTTGTGGCTACTTCTACCCAAAAGGTACGGGAAAAGGCCTCGTTAACCACTCTTGTGCATAAGGCTCTGATGCTTAATTATAATGTAATGAAAAAGCAGGGAATTAAAAGTGAAGTTGTGGTGCCGGAGCATGATGTGGTTTTCTATATGGATCGTAGGCAGATCCATCAAATGATAGTTCATTTGATACGAAACTCAATTGAGGCCATGCATGAGGGCGGGACTTTATACACAACACTAAGCCTTAAAGATGGAATGGTGCAACTTACCTTTAAGGATACTGGAGTGGGAATGGATTCGATTAATGTTAATCGAGCTATGGAGCCTTTTTATACTACCAAAACTCAAGGTACCGGTATGGGTTTAGCTCTGGTTAATCGGATCGTGAAAGATCATGATGGTATGGTAAATATAAAAAGCATGCCTGGTGGTGGCACTGAGGTCATGGTTTCCTTGCCGTGTCTTATGAGCTTGGATTAGTTATTTTTGCTTTAGAAATGTATGTGGTCACAGGCATCTCATCTATATGCGATTGTCCCTGCTTGCATAGATAGGCTATGGCTAGCAGTGGCAATTGTCTAATCTGAGGCACTTGTGACCATTTATAATCTACTGGTTGCAACCCCTGTGGTCAGGCACTTAGAGGTATAATGTTGATTATACATTTATTTATTTAATATTGTTACTGCGCTTGATTCAGTGGCATGTATATATTGATCGATAAATTTGTACAATTTATTAGTATGTTGCTTTATGGGGACCTGTCACAGGCAATTACCTTAAAATGAGAATTCTTTGGCCGTATGCAAAATCTTCGATATTAAATAGGCTAGTTATAGGTAGTTTGATTTGGTCCCGATAAGTTTATTGTAGATCATTGTGTCATGCAGGAAGTTTGTTGTCGCACCTTGGTTTGAGGGTGAAGGGTTTTGGATAATAACGTTTGGTTGTTAATGTTAACTAAAAGCTCATTTTTGTTGGTCGCTAAAAAGGTTAAAATTATACAGGTGGTTGTCGTTAGGCACCATCGAGAAAATTGTGTTTTGTCTTC
>JAOTSI010000231.1 GCA_029865005.1 Desulfobulbaceae bacterium | reverse complement strand
TTCCAGGGAGAAGTAATACCAAGAGCAGCACCAAATAGTAATTCAGGATCCATCTTAACGAAAGCCTCCGGGGTAAAATGAAATGATCATTGTCATACCATTACCCACACGAAATAGCGAAGAGCCATTTAATAGAGCTTTTCGGGAAGTATTTGTTACAGTAAGTATGTTTGTCATATGTTGAATTAATAATTATAAATAATTTTAAAAAATTCATTTGGAAATATGTCCATTGCCGGTGTACCATTATAGAGAAAGAGAGATTTTCTTTATTTGATACAATCTTGCTTCAGTATTTTTACCTATAAAAAAATAGGTTACTATACCATATGAATGATGAGTTATTAATTATAATCCTTAGTATGCAATACTTAATAGGTATATTGAGAAGTTGTAATTTGTAATTGATCCTTAACTTGATGATGGCTTTGAAAAAAAAATTTTATTTCTTGTGGTTACTGTGTGGTTAGCTTCGCTTGTCTGTATCTGCTGCCGTAACGAAAAAACAAGGAGAGAAGAATAGGGGTGGTAAATAATGGTTATAAGGTGTTGGGATTTTAATTTGTTTAGTTTTTTGTTTGCAGAGGTCGACAATAACTTTCCCAGAAGGAGCGATAGTGTATTCTTTGGATAAAGCAAAAATGATTACTGCTCATATTGGTCAAATTTTTGAAGTAAATCTCGACTTACAATCTAAGGATGCCGATTGCACATGGAGTTTATCATTTATGCCCCAATGTATAAATTTGTTAGACGTATCTGTTTATTCCTCACCATCGGCAATTTATCGCAGAGAGCGAAAACAAGTTTTCAGTTTTCTGGCATTGGGTAAAAGTAAGTCATCCCTAGAGTTTAATCTGTTGCGTGTTTTGACACCCATAGTAATTGTAAAAGAACAATCTATTCCTATTGTTATTGCAAAAAAAGAAATGCTTCTTGAAGAGGAGCTGAAACAAGTTATGGGAAATGACAGATTTATTAAAACTGCCCATGAATCTCAGTTAGCAACATCTGGTAATCATAAGGTTTACGGAGCTCCAATGGATTATTTTGGCTACCATAGTCAAAAAGCAGAACATGTTGATCCTAGAAGGAAAATTACATCTAGCGCTTCTTCCAGGCACTACTTTTATTCATCCTAATGACTATCAGCATGTTGCTGCCTGCTATTGTTGTAGAGGTGTTCATTTTCTTTGTAACTTTCTATTGTTATAATCACCCAGTAAGGAGACATTAACTTGGAGTACAAAGCCATACACGCCGATTGGGAAATAACCATGGGCTGCAATATGCGTTGTCGTCACTGTGGATCATCCTGTCACAAACCCTTAAGCGGCCAACTTACAACCAGTGAGGCTCTTCGACTTTGTGATGATATAGGTAAACTTGGTCTAAAAAGTATTACATTAACCGGCGGTGAACCATTAACTCGGCCAGACTGGCATTATATTGCTGATCGATTACAAGAAAATGGAGTTACCACGGATATAATGACAAATGGTTGGCTGCTTACTGAACAGTTGCTTGATCAGGCCAATGCAGTAGGGGTGGACGGTTTTATAATCAGTCTTGATGGCGACCGTGAAGTTCATGATATTATGCGGCGACAGGGATCTTATGGTCGCGTTATTAACGCTTTGGAGATCATCGAACAGAAGGGGATACGAGCTGAGGTCATAACAACCGTTCACCGCATCAATTTTCATAATCTTAGCAAGATTCGTAAGACTCTTAGTGAGTATAACGTTAAAACATGGCGAATAAATTTAGCCTTACCCATGGGTAATTTCGCCAAGCACTCCGATAAAATTCTTGAAACCCCACAGTTTAATGAAGTTGTCGACTTTATAAATGAATCAATTTCAGATGATCAAATAACCATATTGCCAGGAGATTGCTTTGGTTATTACAGTCACAAGGATTCAGCAGTAAGGAAAAAGAGCAATGGAACTCGACAATCGCAAGCCTGGCAAGGGTGTGATGCAGGTAAGCGAGGGTTCGGCATACTTCATAATGGAGATATTATCGGCTGTTACTACATTCGAGACAAACGATTTGTTGAGGGTAATGTTCGAGAGGTTCCCTTGAGTGATATCTGGAATAGTAAAACGAGTTTTGCCTGGAATCGGGTGGCAGTCAATGGAAAACTGGCTGGGCTGTGCGGTGTTTGTAAATATGGCGATACCTGCTTTGGAGGTTGTGCTAACCTCCGTCTTACTATGAACGGCAACGTATTAAGTGAAAATCGTTACTGTTCCTATAACCAAGCTTTGTTTCAGGCATGGCAAAAAGTAGAGAGCATAACTGATGTTGAAATACTGGCAAGTATGGGTAAGGACTTCGTTAAGCAAGGTGAATTGCAGCTGGCCCACATGTTACTGCAAAAAGCGCTTACGTTTCATCCAGATGATATCGAACTTCTCAACTATTTTAGCTATACCTGTTATCTATTGCATCATTATACCGCCGCTCAAGAAGCTAGTGAGAGAGCCTTGGTAATGGATCCAGATAATGTTTATGCAAATGAGGGTATGGGGGTAATCTTTGCAAAACAAGGAGACTTAAAAAAAGGAGTTAATCACCTTTGTAAAGCGGCAAAACATACCACTAATAATTACATGACTCCTTATTATGATTTAATAGTGATCCTAGCCGAAAGCGGACGTTTGCAGTCTGCCCTTAAGGTGATTCAGCAGGCTGAGATAAAGGCCCCTGGGTTTAAGCGAAAATATTTACGAGGAAACATAGCGAACTTGCATGCAAAGTAAATATTTCGTGATTTATCTATAGTTTTTGTTGAATATTATAATTCCGCTAAAAGATCTTTCTTGTAGCGATTGACAAACTCCTGTAAATCATCGCGCCAATGGGCCATGATGTTAAGTTTTTCATGTTTTAAGAGCTGATTTTCCAAAATTGAGTTCGTCGGTCGGCGGGCCGGTGTGGGGTAGTCGGCAGTGGTACACGGTTCAATGCTATAGGGTATGTCCATCATGGTGAGAAATGTGGTTGCCGCCTCATACCAGGTAGAGTGTCCCTCAGCTGTGGCATGGATGGTGCCGGTGATTTCAGAAGTGAGTAGGTGGCTGATCTGGCGGGCTAGGCTGTGGGTCCAGGTTAAAGAGCCGAATTGATCATTGACTACTTTGAGGGTTCTAGCTGAGTCGGCTGCTGCAAGCCGGAGCATAGTTTTAAGAAAATTTTTACCACTTATTCCATAAAGCCATGCAGTACGGATAATAAGGTGATCGGCGTTAATTTTACGTATATTTTCTTCTCCCGCTAATTTGGATTGGCCATATTGTGATACCGGGCCCACCTGGTCGTTTTCGTTATAGACTTGGGTAATTGGCTTGGAGCCGTCAAAAACATAATCAGTTGAGATATGAATCAGTTTGGCTTTGATATGCTTGCAGCCCCGAGCTAGTTTTTCCGGTCCCTCTGCGTTAACGGCCCAGCATTTTTCTTTCTCGGTTTCGCAAAGGTCCACTGCGGTGTAGGCGGCGCAGTTGATAACTACTTCTGGTAAAATCTCCTCAAATATCGTTTTGACCTTCTCGCTATTTGTTATATCCAATTCACGGGAGGAAAAAGAGTACACCTGATGCTTTTTTTCTAATACCGATAAACAATCTTGTCCTAATTGGCCGTTGCCACCACTAATAATAACTTTCATTTTAATTGCTTAGGCCTCATTGTCTTCGTCGAGCAGTTCCATGAGATACTGGCCGTATTGATTTTTCATCATTGAAGAGGCTAGTTTCTGCACCTGTTCACGGTCGATGTAGCCACGACGGTAGGCAATTTCTTCGATACAGGAAATTTTGAGTCCTTGCCTTTCCTGGACGGTTTGGACATAATTGGAGGCCTGTTGTAGTGATTCATGGGTACCTGTGTCTAGCCAGCAAAAACCTCGACCCAAAAGTTCTACATTAAGAGTTCCCTGTTTGAGATAATGGTTGTTGATGTCTGTGATTTCGAGCTCTCCTCGGCTGGAGGGTTTGATTGATTCGGCAACCGCCACGATATTGTTATCGAAAAAGTAGAGACCGGGCACAGCGTAGCGAGACTTTGGTTTGTCAGGTTTTTCTTCAATGCCGATTACCTTTTTGTTACGATCAAATTCCACGACTCCGTAACGTTCAGGATCTTTGACCAGATAACCAAAAATAGTGCCACCTTCTTTGAGTTGAGCACATCTTTGGACGATCTCGGCAAATCCGTGGCCGAAGAAAATATTATCTCCAAGAACCAAGCAGACAGAATCATTATTGATAAATTCCTTGCCAATAATAAATGCCTGGGCCAGTCCTTCGGGGCGCGGTTGAATGGCATAGGAAATATTAAGCCCCAGGTCGGCTCCATTTCCGAAGAGTTCGCTGAAACGTGGCAGATCGTGTTCGGTGGAGATAATAATGATATCGCGGATGCCAGCGAGCATTAATACGGATAGGGGGTAGTAGATCATCGGTTTGTCGTATACCGGGATCAATTGTTTACTCATTACCCTGGTTAGGGGGTAGAGGCGAGTGCCTGAACCACCAGCTAAAATGATGCCTTTCATGAAAACTCCTTGCTGTATGGGGAGAGTCGTAGTCAAGCCGTATTCTGGCTCGTACTTAAACAAGTATAGTAGTAACCCTTATTCGAGAGGCATGTTGTGCAATGGAAGACCGAATGAGTTGCCCATAAACGAAGAAGAGTATATAAAGATAAAGTCATATATAACGTATTAGCTACTCTCTTTCAAAGTCTGTTTATCTGTTTTTTGAGGTTTTTGTATGGCACATGATCTGCGTTGCTTTACCGCTTATGATATTCGAGGCCGGGTTCCAGATGAGCTCAACCAGGATATTGCCCGTTATATAGCTGCTGCCTTTGCAAAGCGTATTGGGCTGAAGAAGGTCGTTATCGGTCACGATATGCGTTTAACTAGTCCACTCTTTGCCGAAACCATGGCTGAAACTCTCGTGAATTGCGGGGTGGATGTGGTAGAAATCGGATTATGTGGTACTGAAGAGGTGTATCATGCGGTTTTTGCCGGTGAGGTTGCAGGTATTGATGGTGGTATAATGATAACCGCCAGTCATAACCCGGCTGATTATAATGGAATGAAGTTGGTGCGTCGAGGGGCGAGACCTCTTAGTGGGGATACCGGTTTACGGGAAATGGAAGCCGATGTTGCCGCTATGTTAAAGGCCGGAGAGCTTATGGCCTTTGAGCCGGATCGTAAGGGGACCATAACCAAGCAGTCGGATAAGAAAGAGTTTGTAAAACATATACTTTCTTATGTCTCGAAAAATCGGTTAAAGCCCCTTAAGATTGTGATAAATGCTGGTAATGGTTGTGCTGGGCCGGTAATGGATCTCCTGGAAAAAGAGCTGCCCTTTGAATTTGTCAAAATACATCATCAGCCCGATGGTACTCTACCAAACGGTATTCCAAATCCCTTACTTCCTGAAAAAAGAGAAGCCACTGCCCAGGCGGTGCGAGATCATGGGGCTGATTTGGGCATTGCCTGGGACGGTGATTTTGACCGTTGTTTTCTCTATGATGAGACTGGTCGCTTTATAGAGGGATATTATATAGTCGGTCTTTTGGCTACCGCCCTGCTACATGGTAATCCAGGCTCAGTTATTATCCATGATCCTCGGTTGGTGTGGAATACTGAAGAGATGGTTGAGGTGGCCGGTGGTAAGCCGGTAATGACCAAGACCGGGCACGCCTTTATTAAAGAGAGAATGCGGGCTGAGGATGCCATATACGGGGGCGAGATGTCGGCCCATCATTATTTCCGTGACTTTGGTTATTGTGATTCCGGTATGATTCCTTGGTTGTTGGTTGCCGGTTTAATGAGTGAGTCTGGCGATAAGTTATCGGCCATGGTTGATGATCGTATGGTTAAGTATCCGGTGAGCGGAGAGATTAATTCAACGGTGAAGGATCCTGATGAGGTAATTTCGAGGATTAAAGCTGAATATGGTCAGTATGAAAAAGATTATACAGACGGCCTTTCTGTTATTGCCCCGAAATTTCGGATCAACGTAAGAAAATCAAATACCGAACCCGTGTTGCGCCTTAATGTGGAAACCAGGGCTGATAAGGTTTTGCTGGACAAGCTTACCGGCGAGCTTTTAGATCTTATACGAAAATAATCCGGAATCGCCGGAAACAATGAGCTAAGAGGATTTATTTATGAAATTGCAACCCGTAATATTGGCGGGCGGAACCGGGTCGCGGTTATGGCCTCTTTCCCGTGAACAGTATCCTAAACAGTTGATAAGTTTGACCGGCGATGATTCACTTCTCCAGACCACTCTTAAGCGGGTGGCTGAATTACCCGATAGCTTACCCCCTATTGTGGTGGTGGGCGAGGAGCATCGTTTTCTCACTAAAAATCAAATTGAAGAGCTTAGCATATTTCCTGAGTTTCATCTCTTGCTCGAACCAGTTGGCCGAAACACTGCTCCTGCCATTGGGGGAGCCGCTTTTTATGCTAAAAAAATGATTGGTCAGGAGGATGTGGTGCTCTTGGTTTTGCCAGCTGATCATCTCATCGCCAAGCCCCTGGCGTTTGCCGACTCAGTGGCTAGGGCTATGCAGCTTGCGCAAGCAGGGCGTTTGGTGACATTTGGTATTACTCCTGATCATCCTGAGACCGGTTACGGCTATATATTACGGGGTGAAGATGACCAGGTTGCAGAGTTCGTGGAAAAGCCTGATTTATCCACCGCCCAAGAGTATGTGGCCTCTGGGCGTTATTTTTGGAATTCCGGAATGTTTGCTTTTTCCTCTGATGCACTGCTTGCAGAAATGGATCTTTATTCACCGGAGATAATCAGTAAAATGGCAGCTGCGGTTGAAAAAGGAAAACGGGATGGGGATTTTTTTCGTTTTGATATTGAGGCAATGACTAGTTGTCCCTCTGACTCAATAGATTATGCCGTGATGGAGCGTACTGCTAAGGCCTCGGTGGTTGAGGCTGATATGGGATGGAGTGATATAGGTTCTTGGTTAGCACTTTGGGAGGTGGCCGATAAAGATACGCGTGGTAATGTGGTTTCCGGGGATGTAATGTTAGAGGATGTTGAAAACTCACTGATCCGGGCTGGAGATACCTTGGTTGCTGCAGTGGGGCTGAAAGATACCATGATT
>JAOTSI010000359.1 GCA_029865005.1 Desulfobulbaceae bacterium | reverse complement strand
CCTCTGAATGAAGTATATCTTCAATATTTGTATGTTCCAGGTTAAAGGCTTGTGCCACTCCGGCAAAAGTAATTTTTCCGTTTATTACATTAGCACCGGGTTTGATTTCCTGATTTTCGAGCATTGCTTTCTTCCATCCTTTTTCTGCTATTTGTAGTGCATATGGCAAAGTAGAGTTGGTTAATGCCAGGGTAGAAGTGCGTGCAACAGCACCAGGCATATTGGCAACGCAGTAGTGGATAATGCCGTTAATGTTGAATATTGGATCTGAGTGGGTGGTGGGGTGTGAGGTCTCAAAGCAGCCTCCTTGGTCTATGGCAACATCTACGATTACCGCCCCTTTTTTCATATTATTGAGCATCTCCTTGGTGATGAGCTTAGGGGCTTTGGCTCCAGGGATGAGTACTGCGCCCACCACCACATCTGCAAGATAGATGTGTTTGCGTATTGTTGAGGGTTTGGACATGAGAAGAAAGCAGTTCTTCGGCATTATATCACTGAGGTAGCGAAGTCGGTCAAGATTGTTATCCAATAAGTATACTTTGGCTCCGAGTCCGCAGGCCGCCTTGGCTGCGTTAACTCCAACAACTCCACCTCCTAATATGACCACTGTGCCTGGGTCTACTCCTGGAACGCCACCGAGCAAAACTCCATTGCCGCCATGTTCCATCTCAAGAAATTTTGCACCTTGCTGAATAGACATTCGTCCAGCAACTTCACTCATGGGAGTCAGTAAAGGAAGAGAGCCGTCATTTTTTTGGATGGTTTCATAGGCAATATTAACGGACTTTTTTTCCATTAAGACTTTGGTTAAGGGTTCATTAGCCGCTAGATGAAGATAGGTAAAGAGTATTTGTCCTTCTCGAATATGTTCATATTCTGCAGGTTGTGGTTCTTTGACATGCATTACCATGTCGCAACGTTGATATATCTCTTCAGGGGTGGCTATGATCTCAGCACCATGTTCTAGATATATTTGATCATCAAAACCGCTACCCAAGCCGGCTCCTGTTTCTACTAGGAGGGTGTGACCGTGATGAGTCATAAGCTCGACTCCGCCTGGAGTCATTGCTACTCGGTTTTCCTCATTTTTTATTTCTTTTAGAATCCCTACTATCATGATGTTATGATGCAGATGCTAAGATTAATGGTTGAGCTAAGACCTCGGAATAATATCTGTAAGTGGTTCCAGGTATCTGTGACCACTTGCAGATTCGTACCTTATTAAATCAGCTAGTTGCGAGCCTTGTGACTAGGTGCAAATATATTCCAGATCGGAGTGTGCTATTTACTTGCTTGTCATTTTAACCGTTTTCTTTGTTGAGACAATATTTACATTATACTGTTATGCGTCTATTGGCACTCTTTAAAGACGTATAAAAATCAGACGCGATTCGGAATATGTATTTTTTCCGTGATCATAACGATGTTTTTTTATATATTTACCTGACGAGATTCCATTTATTATCAACAAGTTTGAAGCAGGCTTCATTGTTGTGTTGAGTGTCTTTTTGTGTATTATTATCTAGTGCATTACCGATATCAGAATACTTTTTGAGATAAACATAGGTGGCAACGAGGTCACAATCAGTGGGATCATTATTGTTTTTTCTTAAGTCGTTAATTGAGTTAATTCGAACAAATTCTTTATCGAATATTTTTATCCGAACTAGATGAAGGTCGTAGGTTATTTTGTTTTTGCTCCAATTATTCTGCTCGGCGGGGAAAACTCCATAGTACCCGGTTTTTTTTGTTGTTTTCTGTATAAATGGACGAATTTTATCAGTGATTTGAATTTTATAAATATCTGTTAAGTATTCTTCTCCGGTGCTTAGTCTATTGTCTCCGGCTTTAATTAAGGAAAAATTTATGTAATCGTTATCTCTAAGTAATTCATAGATATTATTTATGTTACTGTTAGTTTTTGTTAATACTCGTAGTGAACCAATATCGTTTTTATTACCTACGGGTATAAAATCACCTTCTACTATTTTTAATTCATGAAATTCAGGCTCCCATAAATCTTGTTTTTCCATTATTAATTTTTCGGCATTTCCTATTGATAAATCTTGGCTACAAGCAGAGAACAATGATAGTGTAAGTGAAGTAATTGTAAAGATTTTTAGGTAATATTTGTAGTTCATGCTTTCTCCTTTCTCTTTTTTGACAGTCCAAGAAGGACGGCTAGGTATCCATTTGTTTTTTATAGCACATTATTTTTTATTAGAAACGGTTTTCCGTTATCTTATTATGGTAAAAATGGGTTGTTTATATTTAGAAAATAACTAGGTTTGTATGTGATTAATATGTTGTTGAAAAAGCTTGTTGTGCAGGTTGGTTACTAGGTAATTTTGGGGGGATATAATTTTTGATTTGCTAAATTAATTACAGGGAGATTAAAAAGGCGCTATTTCCTGAGAGGAAAAAGCGCCTTGCTTGTGTAATATATATGAATTTTGTAATGGTAGGTTTATAGTTACAAAATTTTATTGAATCCGGTTGTTATAAGGCAAAATAGTAATAGCGTAACCAAACATAAATCATGGACATAAAAACTGTTAATATGGTTATTGGTACCCCGTAGCTCATAAATCTCAGAAAACTTATTTTGTTACCGGATTTTTCCGCCATTCCCACGACGATAACGTTGGCTGAAGCACCGATGGGAGAGCCGTTGCCGCCGAGGCAAGAGCCGAGAGCGAGTGACCACCAGATGGGCATCAGTTCTGGATGCTGTAAGAGTTCGTTACCTGTGGCATTAGGCCAGAGTTCTCTGGCCATGTCGATTACCAATGGGTTCATGGTAGCCACGTAGGGAATATTGTCAACAATAGCCGAAGCAATGGCTGAAAACCACATTATCAACATGGAAGTGGAAAGTAGATCTCCTTTGGTTAGTGCTAACATCTGTTCGGACATCATCTTGATGGCTCCCACCTTAACCAATCCTCCAACCATGATAAATAAACCGATAAAGAAAAAGATAACCGGCCATTCCACTTCAGCTAGAACATGATGAGGTTCTTTGGTGCCGGAGATCAAGAGAAGAAGACCGGCCCCGAAAAGAGCGATAGTGGCTGGTTCATAATGTAAAACACCGTGAAGAACAAAACCTATTAAGACAATCCCTAATACGGTTAGAGATTTGATTAACATGACCGGGTCTTTTATTGCTTCCCGTTCATTCATATTCATGATTCGTTCTTTGAGTTCTTCTCTAGTGTGTAGTTTTTTGGCGAAAAATATCTTAACCAGGAAAACGCAGACGATCATCATAATTACGACGATTGGGGCCAGGTGGATGATGAAGTCAAGAAAGCTGAGTTTTGCTTTGGAGGCTATCATGATATTAGGTGGGTCACCGATAAGAGTAGCGGTTCCACCAATGTTGGAAGCAAGTGCTTCTACGATTAGAAAAGGGATAGCATCGATTTCAAGGGCATCTGCGATCAGCAAGGTGACCGGGGCTAAGAGTAAGACTGTGGTTACATTATCAAGAAGTGCAGAAAGTACTGCTGTGATAATACAAAAAGTAACCATAATCTTGACCGGCTCCCCTTTGCATGCCTTGGCACTTTTAAAGGCGATGTATTCGAAAACTCCAGTAGGTCGCATCAGGTTAATGATGGTCATCATCCCGATGAGCAGAAAGATAACGTTCCAGTCAATGCCGAACTCTTCTAGGTGAAAGGCTTCGTGTTGTTCAAGTATTTTTAGAACAAGTACCAAGGAAGCCCCAAAAAGGGCAACCACGGTTTTGTGTATTTTTTCTGAGATAATAAGAATTAATGCTATTCCGAAGATAAAGCAAGCGAGATAGAAATTGCCGCCAATTGCCAAGGTCTGAGCAGCGTGTTCAGGTAATTGTTCGGTCATTTTATTTGTTCTCCTCTTTGATCAATATGTTAGCGATGATCTCATAGAGGTCGCGAATGTAGACCATACCGAGGATATTTTTGTTATCATCCATGACTGGTATGCGTTGGAGTTTTTTCTTAATCATAAAGTCTACGCATACCATAAGAGGGGTTTCCTGGCCAACTGTGAATACTTCCCTCGCCATGATATCAGAAATTTTTTTATTTCTGCATTTATCAGTCATTTGCTCAAGCATATTGTCCCAGGAAAATAAGGACAGGTCTGGGGAGAGGTAGGGGGGGATCACAGCTCCCATGATGTCTTTGATTGAGAGAATACCTACTACGTTTTTGTTGTTGTCTAAAACAAGCATTCCTTTAACACTCAATCCATGGCTACGTTTGCATTTTCGAATAGCGATAACCGCTTCGTGTAGCGTCATATCTGGAGAGAGAAAATCACCTATTGGCGACATGATATCTTTTGCTTTCACTGTATTACCTTAGATTTGTATTAAATAATAGACAGTATTATATACTGTTGGCGTATTGTTTATTAGTATGGTTTGCGGAAAATAATAAATATCTCAAAATCAGAGTCTGCGCTTACCAGCGCGGGATTTTTAGTTGTCTCTCAAGGAGAGGTCGTAGTCTCATCGCAATGCTATGTAACTGTTGTCCCAACAAAGAAGATAGCTAAAAAGACAAGCAAGATGGGATTATATATTTTTTCCGAGGCCCTAAGTGTTCGGCAGCATGGTAGCAAAGTGCGAATAAGCTGAATTCAAAAAGAACTACTTTATTATTTATTTGCATGGCTTTGTGCTTCTATTACAAAATTTGTATAGCAATATTATAATTATCCGTTCAACGAACTATGTTAGTTGTGTGACATAAAAAGAAGAGCC
>JAOTSI010000019.1 GCA_029865005.1 Desulfobulbaceae bacterium | reverse complement strand
CTGGTCAACGGCATGGAACGTCTTAGCACACCAGGCCCACTGCAATCTCTCGGTGCAGGCATAATCGTTATGATTTGCTCCATCATCGCCACCCTTGTACTCCTGGTCATCCAAAAACATGTTGTTAAACGAACCGGTTCAGTAGCCATCAAGGCAGACTCCCTTCACTACGCCACCGATCTCCTCACCAATGCCACCACCATCTTAGCCCTATTTCTCGTTCAAAACGGCTTTCTCCGCGCAGACCCCATCATCTGTATACTGGTCGCTCTTTTTATTCTACATAGCGCATGGCGCATTGGATACGAATCGATACAGCTACTTATGGACCGACAATTACCTGCCGACAAACTAGATCAAATATATAAACTTGCCCGCGCAACAGAACACGTCTTAGGGGTTCATGATTTACGTACCCGCCAAGCAGGCCATATCCCATTCATTCAGCTTCACCTCGATCTTGACGCCCACATTGAACTACATAAAGCTCATACAATAGCCAATAAAGTGGAAAAAGAAATTCTTGAATTATTTCCCCATGCCGATATCATTATTCATCAGGATCCGGTGTCCAAGTTGGAATAAATCCTTTAAAATATAATACCTGGTCACAAGATCTAGGAGCCGTACACCGGAAAAGTTCGACAACAGCGGTCTAGTAAATCCGTTTACCAGTGCAGAAGATATGTGCAAGCAGGCCGGTAAGCTATATATTTACCCTATATATGTTCAACCTAATCGCACGCAGACATGGTGCTGGTGAACGCGTACGGGTTTGTAACTAGAGAATTTAACAAATCACCAAATAGATAGAAAATGGTCTCTGATGCCTAATATTTAAACAGATGTCACAGCACGCTATAGGCCATCTATACTAGCAATGGTTACCACGTGAAAAGTGTTCCCTAGAACCACTAACCAAATCCAACCTAGGAGTTACTATGCTAACACAACGCATACACGAGTGGCCCACCAGATATTCATCCAATATTCCGACAACAGCTACTCTAATAAGCATTGTGCTAGCCTATTTGTTCCTCTCAACCTCTTTTGTCAAAGCCGAATGGTATCTCAAGGAAGAACATAACGTTTTTTCAGGTGAAACCAAGCAAACAGCTACCACTAAAAATAATCTAGAACAGACCTTAACCATATACAAAAACCAAGCCACCAACGAAATTTGGATCAACTTCGCACTCCCAGAGTCAGCTACCGACTATATTAATCCCAAATATCCCCCTGCCATTAAAATTGATGACCAACAATGGATTAAACCCATATTCGAATGGTACCCAAAGTGGTTCAATCTCTTACTGCAAAGTCCGGAAAGACTAAAGAGCAAAAACCTTCTCGAATTAATATTAAAAGGTCATGACATTACTATCAAATACCATAGTGCCACCGGCGAAGACCTCGAATCGTCTTTTTCTTTAAAAAATAGCGCTGATCTCATCCGGGTGACTATCGGCAAATAAGCCCTTAAACATAAGGACTTTTCCTATAGCCCTAACCACTTGGCAAGCGTGTTCTACTTACCACACGGTGGCACTCTTACGCCCAACATTTTGATTTAAAAAAAAACATCCTTAGAAAGCTACACTTTGACACTTGGGTGAACCCCATAACCGTCAGGCTAATTCGGATAATGTAATGGTATTGCAGAGTAAAATAAACTTGTAACCCATCTCGGACTGTAGGGACACCCCTGGTGGTGCCCGCCTTAACCAACTTAAACTACTAACATTTATTTATTGATAACAGTTAATATATAAATAATAATGTTCTATTCTTTCAATTAGCTCAGCGGGCACCCACAAGGGATGCCCCTACAGCGCACAGCATAAAGTTCATTTTGCATTGCAATATCTCGCTGTTGTTAAAATTAGCCTGACGGCTATGGGGTGAGCTTTTGTGATAGTACCCCAAATAACCATCAGACCAAGGACTACAACAACCTTCCCACCGCCAAATTATCTCTAAACCCGAGCACTCAAAACCCTGCCCTCTTCTCTTATATATTTACTATTTATATTCATAAATCAATTTTATAAAACAAATTTACTCTCGCAATATTTATTAACACAAACAACCACCCCCCTACAACTTAACGAGTTGATATAACAGAACATCACAACATGCCACAAAAAAGAACCATTATGGAATAATATTTGCTTAAAAACCATATAACATAGCTAGATTATGTAAATAAAAAGAACTACTACTATGAACATCTCTAAAACATATGGCTTTACCTTGGTAGAGATGATGATAGCGCTCAGCTTAGCCAGCATGGTGATGATCGCAATGTTCACCACCTTTCGATCCCAGGAGCGAAGTTATCAATCTCAAGAAGAAATTGTTGATATGCAACAGACGTTGCGAGCGGGGATAAGCCTTCTTACCGATGATCTTCACATGGCGGGTTACGACCCGGATGGTCACTTTAACCTAGGATTCACTAGAGCTGAAAAAGATGTGATAGAATTTTCCATGATAAGTGACTGGGACGGCATAGATAACACAAAAGACGGAACAGTTGACGAAGTAGACGAACGAAACATTATACAATACAGTTTATACAATGACAGTGACAGTCCCGGTTTAGACAACCTTGGTAGAAAAGCTGATAATTATGCATACCGGGTCAAAACCATAGAACATGTAAGTCACAATAAATTACGCTTCGCCTATACCTTACGTGACGGTTCAGGACCACTTACCAATGTTCCCGTCAGCAAACTAAACGAAATTGTAAAAGTTCATGTGTATATTTTAGTAGAAAGCGCCAGACAAATACATCAATTACAGCAGCTTAATTCATACGAGGTGCCGAATGGCTCAGGTGAAACGACCAACTGGACAGTTACTGGGCGCCATATATTTATCGAAAAATCAGTTTATTGTCGAAATATGGCCTATTAATAAATCATAACTCAATTATTCATAACCCTATGTATTGATATTTTAAAACTCTTCACCAAGATAGGCAATTTACATAATCAACACCATATCAATGGTATCCCAAAGTCCTTCTTTACCCCATCCAGATATCCAGTACAAAAGCTATATGGCAACTACCTATTAAATTTATACACCCACACAATACTATCCTTTTTCCAGTAGCTAGAGGAGTTACAACTAGCAGGTATATAATACTACTGATTAAGCCAAGAAACACCTGAGTTTTCAATACAATTACCCTGTTAATACAAATTTACTGGCAACAGACTACTAGATAGATATATTGTTTAAAATCGGTTAAGTTAACAATTAAATCATCAATCACAATTTACTTGTAAATACAACTATTATCCCGGTGAGCAAGTTCACCTTACTTTATCAAGAATCAACCTCAAGAAGTTACCTGTAACTGAATCTCTGTAAGCGCTCACCAGCACTATGCCTGCACGCTATCAGGCTGGATTCACATATGATTCACTATAGCTCACCGGCCTGCTTTCACATATCCACAGCCCTGGGAGACGCTTATAAGACTGATGCAATAAACCTTTTCTTTACATCCCGGTGAACGATTACGAGTTTCTATATCAACTCCACTAACACCTTTTCACTCTTCCTTAATCAAATTAAAATTTCATATTCGGCCAATAAATGCATAATAAAATAGGATTACGCCGATCATTAATTTGTACTTAGTCACAGGTGCTTCAGATTTAAGCAATTACCGCTGCTCACTATAGCGATTCTATGCTTGCAGTAGTAACCGCAGGCAGATAAGGTGGCTGTGACCACATACATCAATCTAATTTATTTTTTTCTTCTGAGTTTCTAATATCTCCACCCCCAAACTAAACGTATAATCAATTACAATAACAGGACATTAAATACATGATTTCAAAGAGCTTGAAAAAAAGTACCCCCCCTGCCAACTTAACAAAGTTGCCCCCCTTAAGTATGGATGCCGATGAACTGATAAAGGATTTCAAGAGATACTATACCTATCACCTTGGCCGCGATAAAAGTTGCCGACTCCTTCATTATGCCTTTTTAGCCTTGGCCATGGTTCAAAAGGAACGACTCATGGCAAGGTGGCGCAATACGCGATGCACTTATAAGGAATGCGATAGCCGTAGAGTACACTATCTATCCATGGAATATCTAATGGGTAGAGCCTTAAGCAATGCCATGCTCAACCTAGGAACAGAAGATGAAACCATCAAAGCTCTTGGCCAATTGGGCATGGATCTGGAAGAGCTGGAATCAGCCGAACTGGATGCTGGCTTGGGCAACGGGGGACTTGGCAGACTTGCGGCCTGCTTCCTAGATAGCTGTGCATCACTACAATTGCCAGTCATCGGTTACGGAATTCGATACGAATACGGCATGTTTCGCCAAGTTATCAAAAAAGGCGAACAAAGAGAGGAACCCGATCATTGGCTGGAAACAGGCAATCCTTGGGAGCTCGAACGCCCCGAATATTCCCAGCGTATTCGATACGGCGGTCGCAGCGAAGTTTATGCTGACGAGAAGGGGGATTTACGTCACCGTTGGGTTGAGAGCCGGGATGTACTGGCCGTTCCCTTTGACGTTCCAATTGCAGGCTATAAAAACCAGACAGTCAATACCCTGCGACTCTGGCGAGCCATGGCCACCCAGGAGTTTGACTTAGGAGAGTTCAATGCCGGATTATATCCAGAATCAGTGGCCGCCAAAACTGCGGCCGAACATATTACCATGGTACTTTACCCTAATGATTCCAGTGAAAACGGTAAAGAGCTACGCCTAAAACAACAATATTTTCTGGCCTCAGCCAGCCTCAAAGATGTAATCCGCCGATGGGTGGCGATCCACGGAAATGAGTTTTCCGATTTTGCAGCCAAGAACTGTTTTCAGCTCAATGATACCCATCCGGCATTCGCTGTTCCCGAGTTAATGCGCCTGTTGGTGGACATCCATGAACTCGAATGGGACGAAGCCTGGGAAATAACCACCAAATGCATGGCCTACACTAACCATACCCTACTGCCAGAGGCCTTGGAAAAATGGCCGGTTCGTTTATTTAAACAATGGCTCCCCAGGCTCCTGGATGTCGTCTACGAAATCAACGGACGCTTTTTATCCGATGTTGCCGCCAAATGGCCTGGCGATACCCAACGTCAACAACGAATGTCAGTTATTGAAGAAGGTAACGATCCTCAAGTACGAATGGCTTATCTTGCTATTATTGCATCTTATTCGATAAATGGAGTAGCCGCACTTCATTCCAAACTCCTGGTTTCTGGCTTATTTCGTGACTTTTATGAATTATGGCCCGAGAAATTCAATAATAAAACCAACGGAGTTACTCAAAGAAGATGGCTTGCCGCCTGTAATCCTGGCCTGCGTGGTCTCTTGGATAAAACCATAGGCGAGACCTGGTGTACCAATCTGGATGAACTCAAGAAGCTAGTTTCCCATGCCAGCGACTCTACGTTCCAGAAACAATGGCAGCAGGTAAAACGTGCCAATAAACAACGCTTGGCCGAGCTGGTTAAAACCGAATGCGGGGTGATTTTCAACCCAGACTCCCTGTTCGAAGTCCAAGTTAAACGAATGCATGAGTATAAGCGACAATTGCTCAGTGCCCTACATGTAATCCACCTCTATGACCGAATTAAAAATGGAGACATTAACGACTGGCAACCGCGCTGTATCTTGTTCGGAGGAAAAGCAGCGCCTGGCTACACCATGGCAAAATCAATAATCAAGCTGATCTCCAATATTGCCGAAGTAATCAATAGGGACAGTGAGGTGGGCGATAAGCTCAAAATAGCTTTTTTACCAGATTATCGGGTTTCGGCCATGGAGATGATTTGTCCCGGTACTGATCTCTCCATCCAGATTTCAACGGCTGGCAAGGAAGCCTCCGGCACGGGAAACATGAAATTCATGATGAATGGAGCCCTCACCATCGGTACCATGGATGGCGCAAATATTGAAATTCTAGAAGAGGTGGGAGAGGAAAACTTTTTCCTATTCGGTCTAGACGCCGATGAAGTGACCAAACTGCGACCCCAGTACAATCCTAAGATGATAGTAGAGCAAGATCGAGATCTGGCAAGGGTAATGCATTTGTTAACTTCTGGCCATTTCAATCAATTTGAGCCCGGTATCTTCGATTCAATTATCGATTCTATCCTAAATCCCTATGACCAATGGTTGGTAGCCGCCGATTTCAGAGCTTTTACTCAAGCTCAGCAACAAGTATCTCAAGAGTACCAGGACCAGAAGAATTGGACCCAAAAAAGTATCCTCAACGTGGCCTACAGTGGTAAATTCTCCAGCGACCGCACGATTAGACAATATAACGAGGAAATATGGAAAGTACCCCCAACCACCCCACACACATCCATTGATAATGATTGATAATTTCAACTTTTACCCGAGATATTCTTATTAACATTTACGAAAACGTTGCGCTATCGTAAGCGTTCACCAGCACTACGCTTGCGCGCCACTAGACCGGATTCACAGAGGATTAACATAGCTCACCGGTCTACTTGCACTCATGCGCAGCACTGGTAAACTCCTACCAGTCCGATGTTATGGAACTTTTCTTTACAACTCAGTGCACGGTTACGCGCTATCAACATCACCCCCTACCAGGGAAAGCATGAATCAATCTTAAAAGTAACTATTAATATTTTAGTTACTTTTAAGATTTTTTTGTTCAATTGAGATCAACGTACATTTCGAATCGTTCTGAAATCAAACCAAAAGTCCATAATTCAAGAGAATCAAAAATACCCTAACAGAATTCATCCGACTGTATTTTTATACATCTCCACTTACCCATTTCTTAAAAAAAATATATCCCCCTTTTAATTCTAATTACTTACACCCTGCCGTTATAAAAACAAAAAAGTAATTTTGTATTGTATAAATGTTATGTTATTATACTAGTAATGATAATTAATCCCATTAATCTTTATATCTCATACCTTGCTTACTTATCTTTTAGTCGTCCTATTGATCTTTACTACTGCTATAGAGCGATACTATGTGCGAGTAGACTCTCCCTTAAAGTCGGCTAAAAAATAGAATGTACATAGGATAATTTTTGTGCCCTTATTCCGCAGTTGTTTAATGGACAATTTATAATCCTGAATTATCTAAAAGTAAGACTTTTATCGGCAATTTACGCCAATACAATAAGAATAGTTTTCATTCTCATGTATTTTATAATTTATAACTAGTTGCTAGGAGTTAGCTAAAAAATGAAAAAGATTTTATCACTCATTATCCCATTGATATTACTACTAAGCTTCTTTCCCCTATCGCTTTTTGCTGCGGAAACAATTCGATACCATGGATCATCCACAGTGGTAGCCGTTATTGTTAAAGCATCTTTACCCTTTAAAAAACAAAACAATGTAACTTTTGATATAAAATCAAAAGGATCTAGCTTAGGAATTGAGAAATTATTGGCTGGTGAGTGCGATATCGCCGGAGTGGGACGTCCCCTTACCGATGAATTGCGATCTCAGGGAGTGGTTGCCACAAAATTATTCTCTGATGCCTATGCGGTGATCGCAAATGAGCATGTACCCATTGATAGCCTGCAACCAGAACAACTTGAAGGAATATTAACAGGAAAATATGGTTCATGGAGTGATCTTGCACCTGGTAAGGAGTACATAATTAAGCTAATTGCCCCACCATCCAGTTCCGCTCACTATAAAAATTTTCAGCAAAGATTCAATTTCGTTCAATTGCCCAGCGGAACAGTTATTGCCGACAAAGCACCCTATGTCGCAGATTTAGTAAAGGGACACCCAAGAGCCATTGGCTGGCTATCTTACTCAACCGTTTTTCTACATCGTAAAAACATTAAAGTTATTAATATACAATCTGGTGAAAAGGTTATTCCACTCAACAAAAGTACTATTTTATCTGGAGAATACCCATACATCAGCGAGCAATACCTGTACACTATGGGCGAACCGGTCGGTAATATCAAAAAATTTATCGAATTTATCAAAAGCGCTAAAGGCAATGAAATCATAACAAGTTCAGGCTTTTTTACCTCTGGTTTATGATGTTAAGATTTGTTGAAGAGCAAGATTTTACTTTGCAGATTTTAACACCGCACGAATTTCCGCGTCCGCGTCCCCCTCCACTCTTATAATGGTCTGCTTATTATTTTATCATTATTGTCATTGAGATTATAACTAGATAAAGTACTCCAGGAAACATCCTATACTCCCTTTGTAAACACAAAATATGCTAAACAAATACTTCTATAAAGCTAGGGCATTGATCAATATCTCTCGATGCACCAAATAGTTGTTCAGGATTCATAATAATGAAATCCGATATGGTAACATTGCATAATCATCATACCATGTTAATCACAAGAAGTAGCAACGAGCCTCTTCATACGATTGCCCCCACCCGCGAACAATATTTCTAACCATTAATCAGTACAGATTTAGTAGCAACTATTTTTACTTTTCCAATCTATCCTTTCTCCCCCCACCATTACCCGACATTTTATAAAGGGAATACTTGAAAGTGAGGGGCGATTGCATTATTTTGATGATGATAACTTAAAGTGAATCGTGAAGACCATTCCTCAATATAGTTTTTGTGGTTTAATCACTATTCCAATTAAATATTCGTACTGGTCTCATAACTCATAACTAGTTGATTTAACCCACCGCATAAGTACAAGTGGTCACAAATACCTCAAGTTTATGCAGTTGCCACTGCTCGCAAAACTCACCTATGCGGCCAAGGACAACTCTGTAGGAATAAGACACTAGTGTAAGACCACCTACGAATATTTTGTCACACCAATTTCATTTTGCTAACTTTAGCCTTGGACTATTTCTTTGAAAAACCTAAAAGCCATTCAGATTCTCAGCCTCCTTGGTTCGCTATTCATCATGGGTCAATTGCTATACACCATGTTCAACGGCGAAGGACTATGCTTAAATCTGGGCTGCGAAATCGTTGAAAGCCTAACCATTGTTCCCCCACTCTATTTGAATCTGGTCGGACTATTCTATTTCATTACCATCCTTATAGTATCCAGAGTATGTGACGATAATCCTGGTTTATGTAAATTTGCCTTGCCAGTACTTCTTCTCAGTGGCCTAGCTGCTGAAGGAGTACTAACCGCATTTCAATACTATATCGCCCAGAGTTTTTGCTCTTACTGCTTGATAATTTTCGCTATTATTTTAGTTATGAACTTACTCGGCTCCCTCTTCCAATGCGCCAATGCCACCCTGGTTCTCACCGCCATTTACCTCATATTCTCTTTACTTAATTTCAAGCCTTCAGTCCTTTTCGCAGGCGGCCAATCTCTTACCTCCGGTACCTACGGATCACGTTCCTGCACCACTCCCAACAAAGAATTGTTTCTGTTCTTTTCTGAAAATTGTCCCCATTGCCACAACGTAATTAATGCCTTACGAGGCTGTAACAGTTGTGATTTTCACTTTAACCCCGTCGGCCAGATCACTAAACTAGATCTCCCTGATCTTAAAATACATGAATCCTACTCTCCGGAAATAAATAAAGCTATCCTGTCACTACTTGACATAAAGACGGTACCAGTACTACTGGTAAAAAACCCTGACGGCTTTGACCTGATAAAAGGCGAAACTACCATTATCAACTACATCAAAAAAGCTTGCTTCCGTATTGAGCAAATCCGTTACATGGACTCAGAAGTCTTAATTAACAAAACATCATCCCAAAGTCTTGTTCCTGATCAATCACTATATTTAGGAGGCAGCGAAGAAGAATGTTCCATCATGGTGGACTGCGACTCCCCAGAAACAACACCTTAGTTTAGCGTAAAACATCTTTCCATCCCCGGTTTCCTCTATTTTATGATATGATGTTTGACTATGATGACCTTGCTATCAATTAAACGAAACCTGCTCTCAGATTCTCACATTAACCCTACTAGGGCCACCCTCTTTTTTGTCCTTTCAATTCTTTTACTCATTGGTTCAACTCCCAATCTTTCTGCCATTGAAAACTTTCCCGTCCACCCATCCATCCAAGCAAATGTTGATTTTTGGGACGACATTTATTCACGCTACAACACCACCCAAGGAATACTTCATGACAAAGACGATTTGACTATCATATATGGTGTTATCAGCCTAGTGAAATGGGACATGACCGGGGCCGGACAAATTAATCGTCAGTTAATCAAACTTGCAAAAAATCATTACAAGGACATTTTGCTCTCCCTTGATAAGGGGATTATTGCCACAACTGACGACGAGAAACATGTTGCAGAACTCTTCAATAAAACAAAAGCCATTACGTTCAAGAAAGCATACCGTAATATAAGGTTACAAATTGGCCAAAAGGATCGTTTTCTTCAAGGAGTAATAAGGTCCGGGGCCTATTTGCCTTTCATCGAAAATATTTTCAAGGCCTACAACCTCCCCCTCGAACTGGCTTACCTACCCCATGTAGAATCCTCCTTCAATCCCGAGGCGCATAGTAAGGCGGGAGCCGCCGGGCTTTGGCAGTTCACTCGCTCCACCGGTAAACAATTCCTTACCATCAATCACGTATTGGACGAACGCTACGATCCTATACGCTCAACCCATGCTGCCGCCTTATTTTTAAAAAATAACTATAATAAACTTCAAGAATGGCCCATGGCCATTACGGCCTACAATTACGGACCCGCTGGCATGCTAAGAGCAGCCAAACTACACGGGTCCTACCAAAACATTTTAAAAAATCATAGCAGCCGAATATTCAAATTCGCCTCTCGAAATTTTTACCCGGAGTTCATCGCCGCAGTCCAGGTAGCTCGCCGACTTGAAAAAGACCCTTTACTGATAAAAAACCGTCCGGAAGCAATACTTTCCATCCGATTAGCTAACTACATCTCACTCAGCGACCTTAGCTCTTACTTCAAAATCTCCCCCACAGATATTATCCGACTAAACCCTTCATTTCGTTCGTCAATAATTAAAGATAAAAAATATATCCCAAAAAATATATTCGTCAAAATACCTGCTACTGAATTCACACGCCGCCTGGCCGACTCTATCCCATCCCAACTCTTCCATAGCAGCCAACTTCGCGACACCATCCACATCGTTCGACGCGGCGACACGGCCACATCTGTCTCTAGTACATATAACATTAGATTAAAAGAACTAATACGGGCCAATGCACTTGATCAGTATGCAACCATAAGAATCGGACAACAGCTACGCCTTCCCCAAAATATAAAAAGCAGTTCCTCCACCAAACGAACCGTCATTAGCAATAATTCAAAATGGAGGCCTAATATTCAATAAGCTTTATTTGCTGGCTCTACAGTCAACACCATCTCTAACTTCTTCCCCCTACCTGTGAGGAAATAGGTTCATGGATATGACCCACGCGTTACTTCACGAGTTTCACAAAATTGGGACCTTACCTCAAAACATCATCCACCTGTCCCAACTCATCAATAATGAGAACACCACCCTTGAAGAAATCGAAGATATTATCCGCATTGATCCGGTTCTCACCGCTAAAGTCCTCACTCTAGTAAATAGTGCTTACTTCGGACTTAATCGTCGCGTTGATTCTATCTCCAGAGCCGTGGCCTTCCTCGGCTTAAAAAAACTTCACACTATTGCCATTACCGACGCGATGAGTAATATTTATCGCTCACCCGTATTAAACCGTTCACTAAACCCTGAACTACTCTGGATCCACAGCGCAGCCTCCGCCATTTGCTGCAAATTAATTTCTGAACGTATCTTCGCTCGCAACGGAGATGAAGTGTATTTACTAGGAATACTACATGATATAGGATTAATAGTGGAGAGCCAAACATGTCCACAGGATTTCCTTCAGGTCTATGAACAATGGAACCCAATAAACGAACCTAGCCTCCCGTCTCTGGAAAGCCAAATTCTTCAAACCGATCATTGCGTCCTGGGTTTCCACCTCGTTCAAGCCTGGAATCTATCGGAAGCAATAGCCCATGGCATACGTAATCATCATACCGTGGATGAGAATATCGCTCCCCACTCCCATACCGGCATCCTTCAGATAAGTAACTACCTGATCAATAACCTTGGTTACAGCATTAAACCCGGAGCATCCAAGCTATTGTCCAAATCAATTTCCCATCACCTTCATGAATATATCGATGAATACAAAACACTAGCCGATGACTTGCCAGAAGAAATAGACTCAATCCGACAACTATATACGCAATGAGATGGTGAAAAAATGAGCACTCAATCGGTTTTTTCCCACTTTATCAACTCTCAACATGACGTAAATGATCTACTAACCTTTCTTGATCAAGAAGCCGGACCAATACCCTTTTCTTGCTTTCACACCAATAATAAACAACGAGCAGGAGCGTCTTTACCCTTAAGCGACCAAGAATTATGCGAACTCTATGATGCTAACCAGGGGGTTGATCACTTTCGCCATCATCACCCCACCGGAGAATATTGCATTTTCACCCTACCTTTTGCCCACTGGTTGCTTATTGTCCCTTGCCAGCCTTCCGACGCAGTATCCGAATCGTCTTACTTTCACCTAAGATGCCGTGAAATATCTATGGCGGTCCGATGTTACTTCGCTCAGCGGAACAGCGATGAGCTCACCAATAGGCTAAAGGTACAAAAAAAACAATTTAGTCGTAACACTGCTGTGCTAGAAAAAAAATTCCAAAGCATCATGGCGGAAAATGAACAAAACTACATAAAGATCCAAAAACAACAACATAACTTTTCCCATGCTCTACAACATGAAATACGCTTACAGACCACCGAGCTAATGCAAGCCAAACAGCTAGCGGAGGAGGCCAATCGAACCAAAAGCGAATTTCTAGCATCCATGAGTCACGAAATACGCACCCCAATGAATGGGGTCATCGGCTTTACCGACATGCTACTGAGCACAAAATTGGACGACGAACAGCTTGAATTCGCTTCAACCATCAAAAAAAGTGGCGAAGCGCTTCTTATTCTCATCAACGACATCCTAGATTTTTCAAAAATAGAAGCCGGAAAATTTGATCTGGAATATATTGATTTTGACCCGGAAATCACAACCCAAGACGTGTGTGAACTAATCCGCCCGAGAGTCCGTTCCCAAAATATCGAAGTATTATGCCGAGTGGACGATAACCTGCCGGCCAACCTTAATGGAGATCCGGCCCGCTTTCGTCAAATACTCATCAATCTCATGGGTAATGCCGCCAAATTCACCGAACAGGGTGAGATTGAGCTCGCCATATCAATAAAAGAGGAAACGGAAAACTCCGTCTGCCTGCACACCACGGTTCGAGATACCGGCATCGGCATTCCACCGGATAAACTCTCAATCATATTCGAAGACTTTCGCCAGGCAGATGGTTCCATCAGCCGTAAATACGGCGGTACAGGCCTAGGCTTGTCCATTAGTCGACGCCTTGTGGAATTGATGAAAGGTAAAATTTGGGCCGAATCAACACCCAATATGGGAACCACATTTCACTTTACAGCTGTTTTTGCAAAATCTTCACGACGCACTGGAAAAAAATATGGTAATATTTCATTATCAAATAAAAAAATATTACTGGTGGATGATAATAAAACAACCCTGGAGGTAATGAGCAATGCTCTTCAGAAAGTCGGATACCGGGTTGTAACCTTACAAGACAGCTCAAAGACTCAGAAAGTACTGCAAGAATCGTTAACCCAAAAAGACCAATTTGATCTGGCAATATTTGACATTCAAATGCCACAGCCAGACGGATATGAACTTGCAGGCATGGTACGCGGCTGGACGGATATTGCCGACATGCCACTTATTGCATATTCATCATCCGCCGATAGGATCGCTGCCAGATGCAAAGAATTGGGATTCCAAGCTTTTTTTACCAAGCCAGTACGACGGGAAATACTTTTCAGCACATTAGAAAAACTCCTGAGCAGTTCGACTGAAAAATCACGAAAGGCCGAAAACGAGGAAATAATCACACAATATTCAGTGCGGGAGGAGCTCAAGCAGTCGGTTCGAATCTTGCTCGCGGAAGATAATCCGGTTAATAAACGACTGGCGGTTCTACTACTGACCAAAGCAGGATATACTGTGGAAACCGCTGACGACGGGGCGGAAGCTGTCCAACTATATAGCAAACAACCTCATCACTACGACCTCATCCTTATGGATGTGCAAATGCCAATTATGGATGGACTTATCGCAACCCAAAAGATCCGTGAATCTGGTTTTACCGAGGTACCCATCGTGGCCATGACCGCCAATGCCATGAAGGGGGATCGAGAACAATGTTTGGCCTCCGGCATGAATGATTACATCACTAAACCCATCAACAGAACCTTAGCTTTTAAAATAATTGAAAAATGGCTATATACCGATCTCGAATAACAACCGACAATAACCAGGAAGAAAAAATCCCCTCCGATGATCGTTTCTCCGCAACAAACAATAATACTTTGGAATCCGAAAACGTTAAGGACGAACAACTAGAAACTTCTGAAATGAGTAAAACCAACCGTTTGGTTCGCTGGGCCTTTCGTCATCAGATTGACGAGAAACCCATCTATGCATTCTTACGTTCTTGCCTACGGGTTATTATCATTATGGTGCGGGAGTTTCAGATAACCGGCATTCCGCTTCGATCCTCCGCACTCACCTATTCGATCATGCTCTCCCTAGTCCCTATCTTGGCCATGAGCACCGCTATCCTTAAAGGTTACGGTAGCGATAACGATTTAAGAATCGCCGCTTATCGGCTTATAGACAAAATAGACCCCGACGTAAATTCGACTCCAACCGTAGCCGACCCCGGAGCTGCACTTGAAAACGATAAAGAAACAAAAGAGGCTTCACTACCCGACCACCTCCGCAGTGGAATTGATACCATATTTACCTATGTGGACCGAACCAACTTTGCAACCTTGGGGGCATTCGGCATTATCGGTCTACTCTATGCAGTTGTCTTGGTGATGAGTACCATAGAGTCGGCCATGAACGTAATCTGGCATAGTGAACAGGGACGATCATTTTCCCGCAAAATTATCGACTATATCGCACTCATCATCTTATTACCGATCTCCGTCAACGTTGCCTTAGCCGGAGACGCCATCCTGGCTAGTCCCACCATGTTCGCCCGCATACACGCTATTATCCCTTCAGCATGGCTCATAACAATGACATTGAAACTTCTCCCGTTTCTTTTTATTGTTCTAAGCCTAATGATCATGTTCAGATTTTTTCCGAATGTGAGAGTAGAACCCTACGCCGCCTTAAGCGGAGCGATTTTCGCCTCCATCTTTTGGTTTATTGTCCAGCGACTTTACTTCTTCGCCCAATTAGGAGTAGCACGCTATAACGCCATTTACGGATCCTTTGCCACGGTCCCTTTATTTCTCATCTGGGTTAACTTGGGCTGGATGTTTATTTTGCTCGGCGCATCTCTTGCCTATGCCGTCCAAAACCGCAACCGCTACTGTTTAGGCCCTGGAGCCTCTTCTCCCCAGCGCCAACTTCAACTGGCCTTTGACATCCTTCAATCGGTTTATGAAAATTTTGACGTTGGCCACAAAACTTCTCTTGACAGTCTACTCAGCGCATACCCCACTGCAGATCCAGGCAATCTAAAATATACTGCTGAAAAACTCGTTGAAGGCTCTATTCTCCACCGTATCGGCGAGAAAGAAATATCCTACACCCCGGCCCTTCCTTCTCAAAGCGTAGAGGCCAGACAGGTTGTTCGCATTTTCCTCGGTAATGAAAGCATAACAACCACAGGCGGTGTCTATTCTCGACGGGTAATCTATGCTGCCGAATCTGCTATTGCGCGTGACGACTTTCCAAATCTGACCACAAAACTTCTTCAAGACAATAGCAACCATCCCACCGAACAACCGTCCGTTGAAGATAACCCTTACCAATCATCCTTTAACAAACCTCTAGACGACCCAACTACGAGCGCATAACTTATGAAGAAAACACCAAAGTTCTCCTTCTGGTACATTGCCGTGGCCCTATGGGCAGTTCTTATTATCCAGAATTTTATTATATCATCATACTCTCTCAAGAGTATCCCTTACTCCACCTTTATCGAGTATGTTAAGCAAGGAAAAATAGAAGAAATTTCTATTTCCGATACTTATATCCAGGGCACGATGAAGGGTGATGACGAAAAAGGTCAAAAAATACAATTCCAAACCATCCGAGTCGACGAAGACATTTCCCAACTACTCAGCGAGAATCATGTTCAATTCACCGGCATCATAGAAAACACCTTTCTACGTGATCTCTTATCATGGATCATTCTAGCCATGATTTTCGTGGCAGTCTGGCTTTTATTCATGCGCAAACTCTCCTCCCAACAACCTGGATTTATGTCCCTTGGCAAAAATAAGGCTAAAATTTACAAACAACAGTCCATGGGAATTACCTTTAAAGATGTGGCCGGAGTCGATGAAGCTAAGGCTGAACTCGAAGAAGTTATCGAATTCCTGCGTACTCCTGATAAATACCTGGAATTTGGTGGCAAAATGCCCAAGGGAATATTACTTGTCGGCCTGCCCGGTACAGGTAAAACCATGCTAGCCAAAGCAGTGGCTGGAGAAAGCGACGTACCTTTCTATTGTATCAGCGGCTCTGAATTCGTAGAAATGTTTGTCGGCTTAGGGGCTGCCAGGGTCCGTGATCTCTTTGAAGAGGCCAAAAAAAATGCACCCTGTATTATTTTTATCGACGAACTTGATGCTCTAGGCAAGGCAAGAGGAGTTGGGGGGCCCGGCGGCCATGATGAACGGGAACAAACACTCAACCAGCTATTAGTAGAGCTTGACGGGTTCGACACCACCATCGGAGTTATCTTGATGGCTGCCACTAACCGCCCGGAAGTATTGGACCCGGCTCTACTACGACCTGGTCGATTCGATAGACAGGTACTGGTAGACAGGCCGGACAAAATAGGACGTAAAAAAATTCTTGAAGTCCATCTCAAAAACATCAACCGTATCGACGAAGATTTAGATATCGACAGTTTAGCATCCATGACCGCTGGGATGGTTGGTGCGGATCTAGCCAACCTGGTCAACGAGGCCGCCCTACTTACGGTACGTAAAGGTAAAAAAACCATAGCAATGGCCATGTTTGAAGAAGCTGTTGAGCGGATCGTCGCCGGACTAGAGAAAAAAAATAGGGTCATCATACCCAAAGAACGGGAAATTGTTGCCTACCATGAACTGGGTCATGCCTTAGTGGCCATGTCCATCCCCGGCTCCGACCCAATCCAAAAAATTACAATCGTTCCCAGAGGGATAGCAGCCTTGGGCTATACCATGCAAGTTCCAACTGAAGATCGTTTCTTGATGAGCAAAACAGAACTGCTAAACAAAATTGCCATGCTGCTCGGAGGAAGGGCCGCGGAAGAAATCGTCTTCAATGACATATCCACCGGAGCCCACAACGACCTTTCCAAGGCCACAGATATAGCCCGTTCCATGATAATTGAATACGGCATGAATGAAAAACTCGGCCAGGTTTATCTCAAAGGCGAATCCCGCCCTCAATTTCTGGTAATGGGTGGAACAGGTGGGACATCAGTAGAGTGCAGTGACCAAACCGCTAGAATCATCGATGAGGAAATCAAAAAAATCATTGATTCTCAATACAAAATTGCCACATCAGTACTTAAAGACAAAGCAAATATACTTAAAATTGCAGCAAAAGAATTACTAGAAAAAGAAAAAATTGATAGTTCTTACCTCACTGAATTAATAAATAACCACAATAAATCTAACATCAAAGAATAATTTACCTACCTAAAAATACGCGGTCTCTATTTTCCTCTTTTCCATTACAGCTTCAAGTGCACATCCAACAACGAGTGTTTCACGTGTAACCTTCAATCATATTTGCTCTATCACAAGTAATTAGAATATGACTTACCCCTAATGCAGTTCTCTCCAACTAATAAAATCTTAAACTCTAACAGCAATAAAATTCACCTCCATCCTTGATCCATTCCTGCATTACCTATATAATAAATATTTAGATTATACTATTATTACTTAATCAATAAATATACCTGCAAAGCAATTACCATGTCTATTGATCCGGTCATACTTAAAGCATTTAACATTACCCCTGCTTCTATTGTAATTATTAATAAACAGGGGATAATCGAATTCTTCAACCCTTCTGCTGAAAAAATGTTCCATTACAAAAGTGATGAAGTCTTTGGGAAAAATATCTCTATGCTCATGCCCGATCCTACTCGCTCCAAACACTCCCAATACCTGCAACGCTATTTAAACACGTCCAAACCCCACGTTATTGGTAAAGGAAGGGAGGATGAAGCTAGGTGCAAAGACGGAACTACTATCTTCATCCACCTTTCAGTTGATGAAATATTCTTTGACCACCAACGTCACTTCATTGCAGTCATAGTAGATATGTCAAAAACTCAATCTCTCATAAAGCAACTTGCTTTAAGCGATGAACGCTCAAGCCTATCCCAACGTTTTGCCCAGATTGGCTACTGGGACTGGACAATCCATAGTGGAGATCTTTACTGGTCAGAACGTATTGCCCCAATGTTCGGCTATGAATTTGGCGACGTGAAAACATCCTATGAAAATTTTCTCAAGGCCATACATCCCGAAGACCGAGAAATGGTCACCGAAGCAGTAAACGACTGTGTCGCCAACGAAAAGAAATACGATATTGAACACCGGGTAATCTGGTCAGACGGTACCATCAGATGGCTACTAGAACGTGGAGATGTCATAAGAGATGATGCTGGAGTCCCTTTAAGAATGCTGGGCGTGGTTCAAGACATTACCGCTCGCAAAAAATTAGAACAAGATATCATCCACGCTAAAGAAGCAGCTGAAAAAGGAACTCAAACAAAATCCGCCTTTCTTGCTAATATGAGTCATGAAATACGCACCCCCATGAATGCTGTCGTGGGCTTAACCGAAGTAGTATTGGAAACCGAGCTAGACGATAATCAACGAGACCACCTGAACACCGTCTGCAACTCGGCCAAATCACTTCTCGCCTTACTCAATGACATCCTTGACATCAGCAAACTGGAAAGCGGCAAATTAGGACTGGAACAAACCACGTTCCACCTCCCCAGACTCCTAAAAGGAGTCATACAAACTCTTGACATTACATCTAGAGAAAAGGCTATTAAGCTCAACCTCAGTATCCATGAGGATCTATTTCGCTGTGTTATAGGAGACCCTTCCAGGTTACGACAAATCCTTATAAATTTAATTGGTAATGCCATAAAATTCACGTCAAAAGGAAGCGTCACCGTAAAAGCAGAACCCTTCAATAACCATTTTATCCACTTTTCAGTACAAGATACCGGCATCGGCATGACTAACGATCAAATCCTCAAAATATTTGACCCTTTTACCCAAGCTGACAATTCAACCGCCCGACGCTATGGCGGCACCGGCCTAGGGACCACAATTAGTAAACAACTGGTTGAATTAATGAATGGTGAAATTTGGGCCGATAGTGAAATCGGAGCAGGCAGTACCTTTCACTTCACCGCTGGGTTCAACGTTCCAGATTGCGCCGCTGATTGCACAACAGATTGCCCAGCCCATATCCAACCCGGTGAATTTCCCTTACCCAAACCGAAACGCCATTTCAAAGTGTTGCTTGTAGAAGATATTGAAGCCAACGTCACCCTCGCCACCATCCGGCTAAAACAACAAGGCCATGATGTTACCGTAGCCTGGGACGGACTACAAGCAGTAGAATATTTCAAAGAAGAGCAATATGACATCATCCTCATGGACGTTCAAATGCCAGAGATGGACGGCATGGAAGCCACCAGAATAATAAGAGAATTACAAACAGACGGCCACATTCCCATCATTGCCATGACAGCCAGTGTAATGGCTGAAGATTTAATCCTGTGTCGCCAAGCAGGTATGGATGACATTGTGGGCAAACCTGTAGACTTTGCACAATTATTTGCCGCAATGGAAAAACACATCCCCCCAGAGGTAGGAACACCGGCTGACCAAATTAATATAAACCTTGCCACAAATAAGAAATTCACCCTTAGGGACATTCACGGAGTCAATATTGAAAAAGGCATAAAAACGTGGCTGGACGCTGAAAAATACTCTCAATCATTAATAGGGTTTGCAAACAAATATGGCGATTGCGAAGAAAAGTTCCAAACCATGCTCAACAAAAAAGAACATGACAAAGCCTATCACTTAGCCCACGCTTTAAAGGGTGTAGCTGGAAACCTCGCAGCAGATCGAATATATCAACTGGCTAAGGATATCGACCTTGACCTCAAAAGCGGCAAAACCAATAACGCACTGCTCAACATTGAATTATTGGGCAAAGAAATCCAACGAACCATTATTGATATTAAAAAGATAGATCTTCCTACCCAAAAAATAGGAATCAAACCATCACAACCGGATCTCCAAAAAACACGTGAGATACTCAACAACATCCTTCAAAACCTCGATAGTGATAACCCCGATCTAGTCCTTCCCATGATTGACCTACTAACCGATCATCTTGAGGAAACATCCCTGGCACCATTAAGGGAACACATTGAGGAATTTGATTTCGATGAGGCAAAAAACCACGTGCAGTTAATGCTCCGCGAAATATAATAGAGGTCAAGAAAACACCATGGATATCTCAACACAAATGCAATGTATTCTCATCGTGGATGATGAGCCCAACAACCTTAAAGTACTACAACAAATCCTAAGGGACAATTACCGGCTAGTTTTTGCTAAAAATGGAGCCAAGGCCTTAACCGCTACAACAAAGCACAGCCCCGACCTAATCTTACTTGACATCATGATGCCGGACATGGACGGCTATGAAGTCTGCCGCAAACTAAAAGCAAACCCTACTACCGCCAATATTCCGGTAATTTTCGTAACCGCCTTAAATGATGAGTCCGAGGAAAGCAAAGGATTCTCCTACGGGTGTGTCGACTACATCACCAAACCAGTTTCCGGCCCTATCGTCAGAGCACGGGTCCAAAACCACCTGGCACTCTATGATAATCAACGAGCTTGCAACATGGTCGTCCTTGACAAAACTGCACAACTCGAGCTAAGCCAACGGACAGCAATACATATGCTTGGAGAGGCGGGACATTATAACGATGCCGACACCGGAATACACGTATGGCGGATGGCTGCCTATTCCAGGGCCATTGCCGAAGCAGCAGATTGGAGCGTTAATGAGGCAAAAATATTAGAGCTGGCCGCCCCCATGCATGATACCGGTAAAATAGGAATTCCAGATGCAATTTTAAAAAAACCCGCCAAACTCGACGCAGAGGAATGGAGAATTATGAAAACCCATACCACCATTGGCCGAGACATACTCTCTAAAAGCA
>JAOTSI010000230.1 GCA_029865005.1 Desulfobulbaceae bacterium | reverse complement strand
CAGGTCGTTGCTCAGCTCTTGGCTAAGTCTGAAGCCTGAAATTGTGGACTTGTCCTTGTAAGTATTCAGCATTGTATTAAAAGATTAAAAATCATGGAATTAAATATGTTTAAACTGTCCAAACAAAAATATATTCTGGCAGTGGTGCTGTTCATTGCTGTTGTTGTCGGTATCATCTTTATCGTCAACCAGGAGGAAGAAGTAGCAGCCACTATCTATACTGACGAGCAGTTAGCTGCCAAGGTTGCTGAATTTGGGGATGGTCTCTATGGATTGATGGATACCAGCAAGGGGGAGATCCTTCTGCGGTTGGAATTTGAGAGGGTGCCGATGACGGTGGTGAACTTTGTCGGCCTGGCCGAAGGGACCATTCATTCCAATCGGGGAGATGGGGTTCGTTTTTATGATGGCCTAAAGTTTCATCGGGTGATCAAAGATTTCATGATCCAAGGTGGTGATCCACGTGGTAATGGCAGCGGTGGTCCGGGCTATAAATTTCCGGATGAGTTTCACCCAAACTTGAAGCACAACGGGGCCGGTGTTCTCTCCATGGCTAATGCTGGGCGGAACACCAACGGTAGCCAATTTTTTATCACCCATGTGGCAACCCCACACTTAAACGGCGTGCATACAGTCTTTGGCCGGGTAGTAAAGGGTCAGGAAGTGGTGGATGCTATAAGTAAAGGTGACAGGATCAAGCGACTGAGCATTATTCGAGCCGGGGACCAAGCCAAGGCTTTTGTTGCCGATCAGACGACCTTCGACCACTTGGTCAAGCAAGCAAAAAAAAACTGATTGGTTTGTAGGTCAATGATGGATGGGTAGTTATGGTAATGAATATAGGAGGGGTTCTGACCAATGGCGATCCATCGTGTGTGAAATACAACACTGTTATTTTGTGTCAGGCTACTGGGATCAAGATGAATCGCGGCCAGGGAACCACTGTCGAAAGTATGTAAGCATTCACCAGTACCTCGCATGCACAGCACTGGTAAACGCTTATAAAACAGATATTATGGAATTTTTCTCTTCAAACCGGTGAACGGTTACGAAAGTATAGTAGCTTGACGGAATAGGAGCTGTGTTTGTGGTTTGTTTACCCCTCCTCCGCCTTGATCTTTCCTCTTCTGGCCGTTACGGTAGGAAGTGATATCTTATCACTTCCCCAAAATATTAAGTGGTTGCTCAGGGTTATTATCTAGTCAACAACTTTAATTTCTTCAAGTTTCCAGTCATTAGTTTTTACAGGACGAGCCCATGTCCATTTTTCGGCGAACTTAACCGGTTTGGTCATACTGCCTTCAACCACGTCACCTGTTTTTTGATCCACCGTGTAATCCAGCAGGTTGGCAGTGAATAGGATAGTGACAAAATCTTCGTTGTCTACATTGCCAGCATCAACAATCTCCACCTTTCGGATGGCAATGGATTCTAGTTTGTTGATAAGACCCTTTTGTTGCATTTCAGAAAAGTGCTGGGCATATTCATTTGCAAGGTCATTGCCGAGAAGGTGGCGGTAACTGTCAAGATCACGGCGCATCCAGCCAGCCTGAATTTGGAAAAAGACATCTGATGCTATTTCTGTAAAATTAATAGGATCAAAATCTTTATCATGGGCCCGGATTTCGTCAAATCCTGATTCCAATGTATTGGCAGCGGTCGGTACAGGTGGAACGGGTGAGCTGTACTGGTCGCTACCAGTTTGGGAATTCATGTCGAAAAAAGAACTTTGGGAGGGTGGTGGATGATTTCCATGGCCTACGCTTTCTTTCGGCCTGGCAGCCATGCGGCGATACAGGAAATAACCAACAGCGGCAAGCAGTATAAACGGTAGGATGCCCACGCCGGAACCGCCCATGCCAAACATAGAACCTAAGAGTAAGCCTCCTAGCGCTCCTCCAATTAACCCACCAGCAAGACCACGGCCAAAACCGGATTTTTTATTGTTCATCTGGGTGGGAGCTTTCTGAGGTGTAGTTTGTTTTGGTGCTGTGCGTTTAAAGGATCGACCACCACCTCTGGATCGGGCATCCGCATAGTGGGCAGTAATGCCGGCTTCTACAAAGGCGATAGTAAAAAAGATAAGCAGGAACGGCGTTAAACGCCTTAGCTGTGCGTACATATAGATTCCTTTATGGTTAGAGTGACAAAGTGATACAGCTAAAGCTATACTGTAATAATGATTTTCAGTTTGTCATCAACTATGTTGTTATTTGCCCAACGGATGGTATAAATGGACATAGTTGTTATGCTAAAAATAATTGTTTCATCTAATGGTTACAGGAAATTCTGTGATTAGAGGAAGGCATGGGGGAGGTGGCTCATTTTTCATCGGCAAGTAAAATGGTTCGCATATATTCATGATTTAAACGGGCGATATTGGTTATGGAGATGTTTTTAGGACAAGCTTTTTCACATTCTCCGATATTGGTGCACCCTCCGAAACCGAGTTTGTCCATGGTTTTAACCATGGAAGCAGCACGTTTTTTTCGTTCAGGTTGTCCTTGGGGTAAGAGGGCGAGTTGGGTAATTTTGGCCCCGGTAAAAAGCATGGCTGAGGCATTGGGGCAAGCGGCCACACAGGCACCGCATCCGATGCAGGCGGCGGAATCCATTGCCTGCTCTGCAACGTCTCTTCCCACCGGATGGGTATTGGCTTCCACCGCGCTGCCAGCGTTCACCGATATATAGCCCCCAGCCATGATGACGGTATCCAGGGCAGACCGGTCGATTACCAAATCTTTGATAAGTGGAAAAGCAACGGAGCGAAAGGGTTCAATGTAAATGGTGTCGCCGTCTTTAAAATGGCGCATGTGGAGTTGGCATAAGGTGGTTTCCCGTTCTGGGCCGTGGGGGGTGCCGTTAACCATGGCCCCGCATTTTCCGCAGATTCCCTCTCGGCAATCGTTGTCGAATGCCACCGGCTCTTCGGCTTTTATGGTCAATTGCTCGTTGAGTAGGTCGAGCATTTCTAAAAATGACATGGAGCTGCTGATATCGGATAGCTCATAGGTAACAAGTTTGCCTTGTTGATCCGGATTTTTCTGGCGCCATATTTTTAAGATCAGTGATATTTTTTTTTCCGGCATGGTAATAAGTTATCTCACTTGTAATTTCTGGTGCTGGGTTTGGATAATTCAAATTCGAGGGGTTCTCGCTTCGTGGTAGCGGTTTTTTCTTTACCATTGTGGAACCAAACAGTTACGTGGGAGAAATTTTTATCATCTCTTTGAGCCTCGTTATCAACGCTCATGCTCTCTTCCCGCAGGTGACAGCCGCATGATTCCTCTCGTTGTAAGGCATCTTGTACCATAATCTCACTAAACTCCAGATAATCTGCAACTCTACAAGCTTTTTCCAGGGATTGATTAAATTCCAGACCCGTGCCAGGTACTAGACAGTTATCCCAAAATTCTGCCCTAATCTCGGGGATACTCGCCAGTGCAGTTTGTAATCCTTCCTTATTACGGGATATGCCGCAATGGTCCCAGAGGGTTTTGCCAAGCTTGCGATGATAATGCTCTACTGTTTGTAACCCTTTTTTCTTGCTATTGTTATTTTTTAATAATAGTGCCGTTTGGTTATCGATTGATTCAGTGGCTTCTTTAAATAGAGGTTGGTTGGTGTCGGAGAGGGCAACGGGGCCCATGGTGGCGAGATAATCACCCATGGAGTAGGGGAGGACGAAATAGCCGTCGGCCAGACCCTGCATCAGGGCCGAGGCTCCGAGCCGATTAGCACCATGGTCTGAATAGTTTACCTCACCGATGGCGAATAGGCCCGGGATAGTGGTCATGAGATTATAATCCACCCAGAGTCCGCCCATGGTGTAATGCACTGCCGGATAGATTTTCATGGGATGGGTTTCCGGATTATCAGCGGTTATTTTTTGATACATTTGAAAGAGATTACCGTATTTATAGCGGATGGTATTTAACCCGTCTCGTTGGATGGCATCTTGGAAATCGAGATATACCGCCTGCCCTGTTTCGCTCACCCCCCGTTGTTGATCGCAAACTTCCTTGGCCCCTCGGGAAGCAATATCTCTGGGTACTAAGTTGCCAAAGGACGGATATTTTCGTTCTAGATAATAGTCTCTTTCATTTTCTGGAATTTTCGCTGGGTCCCTGGTGTCGCCTGCTTGTTTGGGAACCCAAACCCGTCCATCATTACGGAGACTCTCACTCATTAAAGTGAGTTTTGATTGATGGGTACCGGAGATGGGAATGCAGGTCGGGTGGATTTGGACAAAGCAAGGATTGGCCAATCCAGCCCCTCTTTTATAGGCGCGCCAGCCTGCAGATACGTTGGATGCCATGGCATTGGTGGAGAGGTGGAAAACATTACCGTAGCCGCCGGTGGCCAGTACAACGGAATGACCATTATAGGATTCCAACTGGCCGTTTATTAAGTTGCGACAGATAATACCGGAGGCTCGGCCTTCCTCGACTATAACATCCATGAGTTCACGACGGGGAAAGAGACTAACCGTACCCAATGCGACTTGGCGCATTAAGGAAGAGTAGGCTCCGAGCAGCAGTTGTTGACCGGTTTGTCCTCTGGCATAAAAGGTGCGGGAAACCTGGGCTCCACCAAATGATCGATTTGCTAGAGTGCCGCCGTATTCTCTGGCAAAGGGGATGCCCTGGGCCACGCATTGATCGATGATCAGGTTGCTTAGCTGGGCCAATCGGTACACATTGGCCTCTCTGGACCGAAAATCACCGCCTTTGATGGTATCGTGAAAGAGTCGAAAAACGGAATCTCCATCGTTTTGATAATTCTTTGCCGCATTGATTCCGCCCTGGGCTGCAATGGAGTGTGCTCTGCGTGGGCTGTCCTGGAGGCAAAAGATTTTGACATTGTAGCCGAGTTCCCCGAGGGTGGCGGCAGCCGAGGCTCCGGCTAGACCTGTTCCGATTACGAGGACAGTATATTTACGCCGGTTTGCTGGATTCACCAGGTTATATTCAAATCGTCTATTGTCCCATTTTTGTGCAATGGGACCGGCTGGGATTTTGGCATCAAGTTGCATGGCGGATAGATAATAGAGGAAGTTAAAAAATATTAATGGGAAAATCTGTTATTTTAAGATATTCCCAGAGGTTAACATGGTGATGGTGATGATAACGAAAAATACAACTATGGGCCAGAGTCCCGTTACTCTGATTATGTTTTTTATATAGTGTTTACGATGGGCATGGGTGAGACCAATAGATTGAAATATTGAGCAAAATCCATGAAAAAGGTGAAGTGATAAAGCTGTGATTCCAGCCAGATATAGTAATGCATATATAGGGGAGCTCAGTGTGTTGGCAATAATGTCAGCAATATTGGTGTTAGCCTCGCCGCTGTGGAGGGTGTAAATGTGTACAAAGATAAAGAGCAGAATTGTTAAGCCGCTGTAGGGCATGGATCGTGAGGCGAACCTGGTCTGAGCTTGGTTGGGAATGATATAGGGTATGGGTCTGGCCTTTCGATTTTGGAAAAATAGTGAAAGTCCGGTTATGATATGGAGAGTAAAGAGGGTTGCCAACGAAACTTGCATGAGGATAAGAAATGGGCCGAGTTTATGAAGATGTTCGGCGTAAGCAAGGAAGGTGACTCGACCAAGAAATATTGTGGAGTTGCCCAGGCCGTGAATAATGATGAAACCGATCAGTAAGAGGCCGGACACTGCCATGATATATTTTTTAACGGGAGTAGATGTTGGTGTTGTGTTTAAATTTGGCATTAAATTATTTAGTTGTGGTGTTGTTTTTTCGCCAGGCGTTTTTGATGTTACAATGTAATGCTATCACGGCGAGTACTTTTGAGGGATAGTATAAAACAATGGCCGATAAAAAAAAAGAAGGCGCTTATCATTATTTGTTTCGTAGCGGGGAATTAAGCCGCAGGGCTGCAGAATCCAAAGAGCTTTTACGAAAGTGTGTGTTATGTCCCCATGAATGTTCGGTGGATAGGAGCAAGGGCAAGTTGGGCTTGTGTCGTAGTGGTAGCCTGGCAAGGGTGGCGAGTTATTGTCCTCATTTTGGAGAAGAAAGTGTTCTGGTGGGGGAACATGGTTCTGGGACCATATTTTTTTCCGGCTGTAATCTGCGTTGTGTTTTTTGTCAAAATTATGAGATCAGTCATCCGGACTTGTCGGGAGATGGGGCAGGAGACGCTGTAACAGCCCAACAACTTTCTGCTATTATGTTGGAGCTGCAGGCCATGGGTTGTCACAATATCAATTTGGTGACTCCATCCCATGTGGTTCCCCAGATTTTGGAAGCCTTAGTTCTCGCTGTGCCCCAAGGGCTCTCTCTGCCCTTGGTTTATAATTCTAGCGGTTATGATTCGTTATCAACCCTTGGATTGCTGGACGGGGTGGTGGATATTTATATGCCGGATTGTAAATTTATGTCTCTTGATGCAGCAGGGCGTTATACCGCTGCAAAAGATTATCCGGAAAGGATGTGTGAGGCGCTACGTGAAATGAATCGTCAGGTTGGAGTGTTACAGGTGGGGGCGAATGATTTGGCTGAACATGGATTGTTGGTTCGGCATCTACTTATGCCGGGGGGGCGGCGAGAGACCGAATTGATATTTAGGTTTCTCGCCGAGGAGTTGTCAACCGATACCTATCTCAATATCATGGATCAATATCGACCATGCGGAAAAGCAGATCAATTTGCGGAAATAGCCTCTTCAATAGGTGAAGGAGATTATGCTTGGGCCATGGATAAGGCAAGAGCCTTTGGCTTACATCGCTTGGATGAAAAGGATTGGGCTCAATTACTTAGACAATTGTTTACCTAAATATTAGTAAGTGGTCCCAGGTATCTCATCATTATGCGGTTGCCACTGCCCGCATAGATGGGCTCTAGCGAGCAGTGGTAACTGTTTAAATCTTAGGTAACTGTGACTTTTTGCCATCTTGTGTTATGTGAAATTAGTTATTTATTTTGGATGGATTGAGCTCATCAACTCTGCGTAAACCTTCCATGAGCAGTTTCATAAAATAACCAATTTCAGGAGTTTCAAAATCTTCTGGAGGGAGTCCATGGGTAAATTTAAAACGTCCTTCTGCTTCTTGTAGTACTTCGTAAAAGGCGGATTCTCCCTTTTTATTGCCATACTTAGCCTTGATAAGAGCTCCTTTGCGGATGGAGAAACGAGCAGTGCCTTGTGGTAGTTGGGTTATAGTGAGGATTCCGGTGTTTTGATTAGCGTTCAGTGTTTGGAAGAGTGCTTCAGG
>JAOTSI010000228.1 GCA_029865005.1 Desulfobulbaceae bacterium | reverse complement strand
TTATAGTTACTGCTCGTCCTTATAACGACGTTAATGGAAAACTGGTCGGGGTGGTCCATAGTTTTCAGGATATAACGGAACGAATACGGGCGGAAGATGACTTAGCGGAAGAAAGGGAACGGCTTGCGGTTACTTTAAGAAGTATCGGTGATGGTGTGGTTACCACTGATACTGAAGGAACAGTTATCCTGCTAAATAAAGTAAGTGAAGATCTAACTGGCTGGAGCCAAGAGGAGGCCGTGGGACGGCCATTTGCTGATGTGGTTAATATTATAAATGAAAAAACACGACTGCCTGCAGAGAGCCCTGTGGAAAAGGTGTTGCAGTTTAGTAAAACCATAGGTCTAGCTAATCGTAGGGTTTTGGTATCCAAAGATGGCATAGAACGAAACATTGCAGATAGTGCCTCGCCCATTCTTGATAAAAATAAAGAAGTTATAGGCGTCGTGGTGGTGTTGCGTGATATAACCGAAGAAAAAATAATAGAAGAAGAGTTGCTCAAAATTAAAAAGCTTGAATCTATAGGCGTTTTGGCAGGAGGCATTGCTCATGATTTCAATAATATTTTAACTGCGATTATGGGGAATTTGAATTTGGCATCCTTTATGATTAAACCGGGTGATGGGGTGTATAAACTTTTAAAGGATACTGAAAAGGCTTCTCTTCGTGCTAAAAACCTTACCCAACAGTTGCTTACTTTCTCTAAAGGAGGCGCGCCGATTAAGAGATTAGCCTCCGTTGTTGATATTATTAAGGATTCAGCCAGTTTTATTTTGAGGGGTAGTAACATTAAGTGTGAGTATGAGTTTGATGAAGTCTTGTGGCCCGTGGAGATTGATTCCGGTTTGATAAGTCAAGTGATTCAAAATATTATTCTCAATGCTAGTGCGGTAATGCCAGAGGGGGGGATTGTTAAGGTATCATGCAAAAATTATTGTAATGATAAACATCGTATTGTGCCAGTGCCAGATGAAAGACTGGTGGAGATCGCCATTCAGGATAGTGGAGCAGGTATTGCTGTTGATCTATTGGAAAAGATATTTGATCCTTATTTTACCACTAAACAAGAAGGGACGGGTTTGGGTTTGGCGATCTGTCATTCGATTATAAGTAAACATGGTGGTCATATCTCCGTGAAGTCTGTTCCGGATCATGGATCGACCTTTAAGATTTACTTGGTTGCCTCAGAAGACAAACTTGATAATTTTGAGACTGAGGGAACCGATCTTGTCCCGGTTACAGGAAGTGGCAAAGTCATGGTCATGGATGATGAGGAAACGGTGAGGGATGTTGCTGCCATGATGCTGTCCTATTGTGGTTATGAGGTAGTGAAGGTATCGGATGGTAGGGAGGCGGTTGATCGCTATAAGAAGAATGGAGATGGTGGCTCTATTGATTTGATTATTATGGATATTACCATTCCAGGAGGAATGGGAGGTAAAGAGGCTATTAAGGAAATAATAAATATTAATCCCAATGCTAAGGTTATTGTTGCCAGTGGTTATTCCAATGATCCTATTATGGCTGACTATCGAAAGTATGGTTTTAGAGCTGCTGTTGCCAAACCTTTTACCTTAGAGCAACTTTCTATAGCGGTTAACCGAGTTTTGTCGGCAGAAAAATATGGTTCTCCGTGTTTGTAATTTAAATTCTTTAAATTTCCATTGTTAATGGATGGTCATTTGTTTTCGTGACCTGTGATTACTTACCTGTTTCTTTATTTATTCGACATTGCTTGACTTTTTATTCGTTATGGTCAGCAGTGTAACGTTATGAATTTTTAAAACATAAGAGCTCGTCGATTCCGGTTAGGATTATTTATTGAGATGTGAAATAATAGAGTTGTGAGGAGCTGTCCAGATCATATCTGGCGATGTGGATGACGGTAACCTCATAAATTATGAATTAAATAGTTAATTGTTTGTGCTTCTGTGGTGATAGTCTGGCTATTGCTTCAGTGTTGTTTTTATGAATTTATTTTTTAAAACGATTCTCTCGGTAGAGGTAATCTCCTTGTTTTACGGTAACTAATGGATATTTCAATTATAAACTTTGCAATTGTGGTAGCTGTAAATTCAGCTTTTTAAAAGATTTGACAATTATTAGTTGTAATATGTAATAACTCTCTTTAACATAAGGGAAAGAGGAGAGTGTTATTTTTGATTTTTTAAAACTAAGAGTTATTATCAAATCCAAATGTCTCAATATCTAATAATCGCATTTTCAATATTTCTTGGCGCTATATTTGTTGGTTGTGCCATAATTGCGTCGTTGTTGCTTGCTTTCCGAACTCCAGATAGTCGCCGTAAGGTACAGGCCTATGAGTGTGCCGAAGACCCGTTGGGGACGGCTCGTATTCAGTTCAAGGTCGGATATTACATCTTTGCGCTGCTTTTTTTGGTCTTTGATATTGAATCACTTTTTCTTTTTCCCTGTTTGAAAATTTTTCGCTCTGTGACTGAAAATCCCACGGATTTGGTTAATCCATCTGTGTTGTTTATTGAACTCGGGGTTTTCGTGGTGATTCTCTTCACTGGTTTGATTTACGCTTGGAAAAAGGGAGTTCTTAAATGGGAATAACGGGTTTAGCCACCAGGACCATACCAAAATATTTAGATCCGCTGCCGGGCGGAACTCAACTGGTTGACAGTATAGAGTTTGTAGTTGGTTGGGCCAGAGCTAATTCTCTGTGGCCTTTGGTTTACGGTACGGCTTGTTGCGCCATGGAGATGATGTCAGCCGGATCATCTCGTCATGATTGGGCAAGATTTGGAGTTGAGGTGGCCAGGGCCACTCCTCGCCAGGCCGATCTTATTGTTTTGGCCGGAACCATAGTTGAAAAAATGGGTTCGCGTTTGGTTACTTTGTATGAGCAGATGCCAGGGTCTAAATATGTTATCGCCATGGGTTCTTGCGCAATCTCAGGGGGACCTTTCTACTATGATTCCTATTCGGTGATCAAAGGCGGTGACCGGTTGATACCGGTGGATGTCTATATTCCCGGTTGCCCGCCTCGTCCAGAGGCTCTGCTGCAAGGTATCATGGAGCTTCAGAAAAAGATTAGGACCGAGGGAAGGAGAAATCCATGGGTCATCGGAGGGGTGAATGAAAATCCTTCCATAGACATTTTTTCCACCGCTAAAAAGAATTGGGCGGAAGCCGGGCAAAAGCAATTTGTTGCTGATGATGAAAAATATATTTTACCCAGCAGAACAAAGCCTTCCCGTAAAGCTGTTGATGATCGACCTGAGGTTACAGCGCGCGAGAAAAAACTCTCGGGCATGAGCGCAGGAGAAATCGATAAAGTAGTAGCTGCTGAATTTAGGGGGATCAAGAATGTCAGTCGCGAAGAGCCGGGGCAGGGTAGGACCATTGATTACCGGGTTAGTTCTAGAAATTATATTCATTTCATTACTTTTTTAAAAAATCACAGTGAGCTCAGACTAGATTATCTTCTGCAGATCATGGCAATTGACCATGGAGATCGTTTTGAGGTGAGTGTTCAGCTGATGTCCTCCTCCTTGGGACATAGAGTTTTTGTTCAATGTGATCTTGAGCATGCTAATCCTCAAATAGAGACTATTAGCTCCATATTTTTAGGGGCGGAATGGCATGAGCGCGAAATTTTTGATCTTTTTGGGATAACTTTTCTCAATCATCCTGATATGCGACGTTTTTTTCTAGAGGATGATTTTCCGGGACATCCTATGCGTAAGGATTTTTCCGATCCGACCCGTGTAATACCCAGGCCTTATTAACGGGCCATCTTGAGGTAATTTGAAGTAGATCAGGGGCCCATTTTTGTTGAAAGGGGCTATGGAAGAATTGAGGGATGCTTGTACGCAGGCCGCCCGGTAAGAGATAAGAGATAAAATTCAAACATGGATCTTCAACCTGTTATTGCTCCGCCAGGTTTTCGTACCGGCGGTGACACCTCCACTTCCACCGAAGAATATTTTCTCAATATGGGACCTCAACATCCCAGTACCCATGGGGTTCTGCGACTGGTTCTTAAGCTCGACGGTGAGTCAATTATAGAAGTGGTTCCCCATCTGGGCTATATCCATCGTGGTTTGGAGAAGGTGGCTGAAAATCAGACCTATGTACAAAATATCCATTTAAGTGATCGGGTAGATTACCTTTCAAGTCATATATATAACATGGCTTATTGCTTGACCGTTGAGAATGCTTTGGGCATAGGGGTTCCAGAGCGGGCTGAATATATCCGAGTAATCGTCTGCGAGCTGCAACGAATTCAATCACACCTCCTGTGGTGGGGCGTTATGGGTATGGACTTGGGAGCCATTACCTGTTTCCTCTATGGTTTTAAAGAGCGTGAGATTATTACCGATATTTTTGAAGAGTTATGTGGGGCCCGTTTGACCATGAATTACTTTCGGCCGGGCGGCTCGTTTGCTGACGTACCAGACTCTTTCATCCCTCAGGTTAAATCTCTTATAGAGAAGATGAAAGTTGCTCTGGATGAGTATAACACCTTGCTGACCGGTAATATCATTTTCCAGAAACGAACCAAAGGGGTCGGGGTGTTGACAGCCGAGGATGCCATTCAGTACGGATGTAGCGGGCCGGTATTAAGGGGTTCTGGTGTTTCCTATGACGTTCGCAAGGATGATACTTATTCCATCTACGATCAATTTGATTTTGATGTTCCGTTAGGGACTAAGGGTGACTGTTTTGATCGATATGTTATCCGAATGGAGGAGATGGCCCAATCGTTGAAGATTCTGGAACAGGCAGTGGCCAAATTTCCCACCGGGCCATATCGCTCCAAAACCTCTGCTTCCATTAAATTACAGCCTGGAACCTATTATTCTCAAGTGGAAACCGGACGCGGTCTTTTAGGGATTTATATTGTTAGTAAAGGGGGGACCAAGCCTTATCGTATTAAATATCGATCCCCAAGTATGTCTAACCTCCACGCTCTCAATCATATGGCCCAAGGGCATAAAATAGCAGATTTGATACCCATTGTCGCAACTATGGATATCGTTATCCCCGATATAGATAGATAAAGTTATTAACTGACAAGGTTTATTTATATATAACTATGCAAAATAATATTGATTCCAGTTTATATCCTACTACCAATGGAGTGGGAGATTTTGTACGTTCCATGCTTTCTGCTCAGAGTGCGGAACTGGTGAACAATGTCCTGGCAATTATCGCTATTCTCATGGTGGTTGCACTCTCACCAGTTGTTCTTATTTGGTTAGAGCGTAAGGTTGCTGCCCATTTTCAGGCTAGACTTGGGCCCATGCGGGTGGGATGGCATGGTATGTTGCAGCCCATGGCCGATGGCATTAAGTTGATTTTTAAGGAAGTGTTGAAGCCGGAAGGGGCGGATTCCTTTATCTTTTTCCTGGCTCCTATTCTTCCGGCCACCGCCTCGTTTTTGGTACTCACCGTGATTCCTTTCGATCATCACCTGCAGGTGACCGATCTGCCCGCCGGAGTTCTTTATGTCATAGCGGTCTCCGGTTTGGGGGTTATGGGAGTTTTGTTGGCCGGGTGGTCATCTAATAATAAATATTCCCTGCTCGGTGCCATGCGTTCCGGTGCCCAGATGATCTCTTATGAAATATCTCTGGCTTTCTTAATGTTGCTCATCGTTTTGCTTAGCGGCACGGCGTCTTTGCGGGAGATCGTTTTTTCTCAGCAGGGCACGGTAATGGACTGGTGGATTTTTAAATTTCCGGTTTTTGGCTTTATCGCTTTTGTCCTTTTCCTGATAAGCTCCACCGCCGAGCTCAATCGTGGGCCTTTTGATATCGCCGAGGCTGAAAGTGAGCTGACCGGTGGTTTTTCCACCGAATATTCAGGTATTAGCTTTGCCATGTTTTTCCTGGCCGAGTTTGTCAATATGTTCGTGGCCGCTGCGTTGACCACCACCTTTTTTCTTGGTGGTTTTCTGTCGCCCCAATTTGGAATTGCTCCCCTTGATCAGGTTTTGAATATGGTTCCGGGCTTTATCTGGTTTTTCCTGAAAAGCTATGTGGTTATATTTATATTTATGTGGTTTCGCTGGACATTTCCGCGCCCCAGGGTTGATCAGCTTATGGATTTGGAATGGAAGATTTTGCTGCCGCTAAATCTCCTGATCATGATAACCGGCGGTATTTTTGTGGGAATGGGTTGGGTATAATTGTAATGCTGGAGAGTTAAGCAAATGTTTTAGATTTTACGAAACGTTGAAGCAACCCGGAAGCCGTAGGGACATCCCCCATAACCGTCAGGCTAATTCGGATAAGATGTTGGTATTGAATTGTAAAACAAACATGTAGCCTATCTCGGACTGTAGGGGCTCCCCTTGTGGGTGCCCGGCAAAACCGAGAGCGACCCATGCAAAGCTTAAGTCAATAACATTGAGCTATAACGGGATCATTCTGTAGTTTATATTTTTTAAATTGGCGACATGCCGGGAACTGTATTGTTTAGCAGCTGCCTACAATTCCAACATATTATAAATAAAAATTTTAAAATAACGCGATGAGCAAAACCGACACTCAAGCATCACAAAGTTCCAAATTCAGTGTAGCCGATCATCTTAAAGAGATCGTAACCGGATTTGTTTCATTACTTAAAGGGATGAAGTTAACTTTCGGTTACTTAATAAGTCCGAAAAAGGTCATTACCCAGCAATATCCAGAAAATAGGGAAACCCTTAAAATGTTTCCCCGCTTTCGTGGACGTCTCAAATTTAGATTGGATGAAGAGGGGCGACACCTTTGCACGGCTTGCTCAATGTGTGAGCGAGCTTGTCCCAATGGGACTATTTCTGTGTTGAGTACCAAGGATGAAAATAAACGTAAGGTATTGGCCAAGTATGTTTATCGCTTGAACCAATGCACCTTGTGTAATCTTTGCGTGGAATCGTGTCCCTTTGGAGCCCTGGAAATGGGCCATGATTTTGAGATGGCTTCCTATGATCGGGATTCCCTGGTTTTCATTCTTAACCAAAAGGAGCAAGATAATGACAACTGATACCGCCTTTTACTTCGTTGCGGCACTTGTGACTCTATTTTCGCTCCTGGTAGTGACGGTCCCTAATTTGTTGCATGCAGCCCTGGCGCTTATTGCTTCATTTTTTGTCACTGCCGCTTTTTATCTGATGTGTAATATGGAGTTCGTGGCCCTGGCTCAAATGTTGGTCTACATAGGTGGGGTAGTTATTTTGATGGTTATCACCATTCTTCTGACTGCTCAATTAGGTGCGAAAAATCTTTTTCCT
>JAOTSI010000227.1 GCA_029865005.1 Desulfobulbaceae bacterium | reverse complement strand
AGCTTTTTTGACACACTTCCAATACTTACCCCTACTACAGGCACTTGTATTGGGGTGTGTTCGGTTTTTGGACAACTGGGGACGAATTTTTCTGCCTGGGGTTCGCGGCTGTTTGAAAAAGCATTCGTACGATGTTCATTCCAGCGCGAACGGCGGCTTTTAGTTGGTGTTCATGGCTTCGATTATTGTTCCCTTACACGAAGCACATACAACCAGCGAAGAAACTTCCAGCGGGTTATGAATTGCGGATCGGCATGCCTGGCAAACAACTAGAGGCGCGGGTGGAACATATATCTGGCTTCCGCCATTACCTGGCTCTGTGGATGGCACTACCTCTGGGTTTTGTCTCCATCCCTGATACCAATTACGGGCCATCTGCGGACTACATCCGCCCGTTATCGCGTATGTGACAAAACTTTGCTGTGCGGGAATGTCGGTAATTTTCGCCAGTTCCCTGGCTACGGAAAACGACAATTGACCATCTTTCAGCGCATTAAAAAGAACCTCATCATAGTCGAGAATTGCAAGTCTTTGGCTGACATATGCCTCGGACTTTCCAAGATGCCTGGCAACCTCTTTGGAGGTTAGGGTTTCGTCTATCTGCATAATATGGGAAATCTCCCTGGCCTCATCTATGGGGTTCAAATCCTCCCTGAATGCGTTTTCGTGGTACTTTATCAGCTCGGAGCGCCTCGTATCGGACATGACGATCGCCCGAATCGTAGGAAGTTCAAGGAGGTTACAGGCCAAGCGCCGCCGATGGCCCGCGACTACTTCCCACCCACCTGGTATTTCCTTCACAATGATAGGCTCGATTAAGCCAACTTCTTTTATCGAATCGCAAAGCTCAATCATCTTATCATGATCAAACTGCGTGCGGGCCACAAAGGCCGGATCCACTACTTTTTCAATAGGAAGTTCCTTTACCTCTTCATTGGTTTTTTTGCTTCGAAAGTTCATTCTCTGACCTCATAATATTAGCATTGCGTTGCCATACGGGCATCAAATTTAGCCCGCCATGATTTGAAAGGGTAACCTCGATCACCTGGCCTGGAAACCAGTTGAGAGCCTTTAAATATTTTCGGGGTAGCGCGATGACGGTTGAATTGCCAGCGCGGTATAATTTGGCGGTATCCATGTTGAAATCTCCGGTTGATTGGTTAATATTTGCGCCTGATATAGCGGGTGCCCTGCGTATTCATGCCCCCAAACGATCTATTTTTCCCAACGAAATTTTAGACCGTTTATTTTTACTGCATTGAATCTTCCTTGCGGGAGATGTGCGGCCGGGCGGTTTCAGTGCGGCGATACATCAGGCGCATTTAGTATGTTTAGACAACTGTGGAAATACTTCAGGCGGACCTCTGGTAAAGTATTTAAACCGTGTCAATGTATCATCTCATTTTTGTGAGTTACTTTTTTTTGTTCAAAGTGAATGCATCCAAACTTTGCACCGGTAATGAAATTTCCCATGCCTGGCTTGGGGTTGAATGTCAAAAGGCCGTTCCAGTGTAGTTCGTCTATGTCAACGCCTGATTTTAGATTGTCATTGTGGCAATATCCTGCCACTACTTGCGTTTCCTGGTTTGTTACCACTTCATCCCAATACTCGCAGCAGTAACAAAATTTATCTTCTGGAGGGTTAGTTTTTGTGATTCTCAAAGTGTTCCTCGCTTTCTTCTTTGCTTATGGGTATGTCGGCAAATTTGGTATAACCAAGGTCAAGTTTATCGGTTGAAAATATCGAAAAAGCGGTTCTTACGGCTTTTGTCATTATGGGCATTTCGGATGAAACTTTAGCTGTAACACTGAGGCGCGCTATTTGGTTTTCCTTCGTGAAACATGACCTGCAAAGTAGTAGGGTATCAAGAATTTTGTGTTCTGACATTAGGGAAACGATTAAAAGGTTTAGAAGCAAAATGAAATATGTTTCCTGGTCATTTCCTGGGTTCTGTTTGGTTTTCTTTGTCATAGTTAGCTCCTGGTTTGATGTTGTTAAGTGTTCTGAAAATTGGTGATGAAGCCATCTGCAGGATTGATGAAGGCTTTGTATTTTTTGCCTTAATGCAGATTTTGCTCGTTATAGAATAGGGTGTATCGATAATAATGTTTGAGGCGTCATGAATGATGTTCATTACCAGGGTAGATAAAAGACAAAGGTACGCCTCTTGTGTTGCAATGGTGATTTTGTCAAAAGTGATGATATGATTCGCTATTTTATCAAATAGCTCATCATTTATATGGGATCGATTTTCGTTGAACAATAGTTTGTTTAGTTTCATCGATAAGCCTTTCAGTTTCTTCTCTGTCAGTTATTAGATTTCTACTTTTTGTTTCCAACAGTCGGATGTGTATTCTTGAATCACATAATTGTGCCGGCAGAATTAGTAACGGGTGATTAACCCTAATAAATTCCGCGAATTCCTCTAAGGTTAAGAATTCGATAAACCATCGGTCATAAATAAAATAACTACCGGGGCAGGGGCATAAATGTGGATCAGAAAATCCGGAGTTGCTTACTTGTAAGATCATTAATCTTCACCTCCCAGTCATCAGGGTTTTTCGAGTACTTTGTTAAAAGGTTCATGCAGTTTAACCGCCAGCGCGTTGACCCGTAGCAATTGGTACTTATTCCGTCAGGATAGGTTTGTATGATATCGCGTAGTAGATCTATCGCGGCGGCCAAGTCTAAGTATGGGTCATTTAATTGATTAGTGAATAAATCGCCGGGGCTTGGATTGTCCTTTAATTTTTTTGGTTCACATGGCATATATACCTCCCAATATAGTGAAAATTGAATTAAATGTCAAGGGAAATGTAACTATTGTGTATACTTTTTGCCTGTGGATAAGTTCCAATTTTCTGTTGAAAAGTGGGGGTAAAATTGTGGATAGAGTGTTGATAAAATCGGGGTTTTCAACATAATTTTGTGTGAATACGCTCTGAGTGTGGATAACTCCAAAGTTGTTAACATGGCATTCACACTTTAGGGTTGGGTTATCCACATACTCAGAGCGACAAAAAATAGATACTTAGGGGGGAAAACTAACAACTTATGAACATGACTACTACAACTATTCTTTTAAATTTATTTAAAGAATAATAGAATAGAAAAGAGTATTGTGTTGATAAGGTTTTAAACTATAATATAGGCGATATTAAAATGGTGGCAAAGATTCTCAGTATCATTATTTATCTGGTCGGTGACGATCATTACTTCGGGCATCATTGCTCGCCCGAATGTTTGAGCCCAAAGCACGGCGTAGCACTGAGCCTGGCCGATGGCGGAAACGCCGGCGTATTGCTTCACCTCAATGATAGTGGCGAAAATGTCTTTCCAGCCAATTACATCAATTCGGCGCTGGGTAAGTGTTTTTCCCATCTCCGCAATACTAGGATCGAGACCTACCGGCATTGGCTGGCCTACGCCAACTCTAACATCATAGTCGAAACTGTCAAAGGTGTTTAATGGCCCGCGGACGAAGCGGTCCCATATAGCAATATCTCCGCCGATTAGATGGGGATATTTCTTTAAAGGTGTTGGAGGGTATTGACCTTTCATTTCTGATATTTCCTCATCAATTACAAAGTACCTGGTGGAAGTCCGGTTACAAGAGCAATATGGTAGCCGCTATAATTGAAATTTGTTATCTTCGCCCATTCGATAAATAAATATTTCTTTACCTTTGGGTGAACCAACAAATCAAATATATAAGCGATTACCGAATCGAGGGGCCAGTCTGCCCATTCAGAAGGATCGAAAGGCAGCGGTGGATCAGGCGGGGTGTCGGGTCCGGTTATGGCCATGGGGGAACCTCCAAAAATTACCTGTTTGCTCTAATTGATGTTGATCCGGTTGATGTGGTTTTTGTTGTTCCTGCAGTAGGGACAGAATAAGATTTTACTGTTACTGTAGGAACTGAAATACTTTGAACGTTCGGTGGAGGTGCATCTTGTGGATCAACGTCATGGAGCCGTGACGGTATTTTTAATCTTGCTGACATAGTTTGAAAACTCCTGTTTAGATTTCCATTTCTGCCAAAATAAGATCATCGATGTAGGCGGAAAAAACGCCATTTGAATTACATTTCGAAAGAATGTAAACTTGTCCAAGGAATGAATTTAGCGTATTAGTGCTATAAATAGGATAAGAAGTCATGTCGATTCTCTTATTTGCGTATTGAAGAAAAAGATAATAACCGGTTGCAAGGTTTGCAGCAATTTGGAGCTCAATCCATCGGGAAGAAAATAAAGTTATGTTGGCGCCGGTTATGTCGGCGAAAGATGAAGCTCCGGTTTGATATTGAATGATCTCATTTGCGTAGTCGATGTTTATTCCGATTGATTTATTAGCGGTTAAATCGTCCCAGGCGTAGCGCATTTGGAAAGCTGTAACATTGTCAACGGCGGAAAACATGACAAGGAAGCGCAAGAATAAAATGTCTGTTCGTGGCAGTACAATGTGACGGTAGGCGGTGACGTAATTATCTTCCACGGGTGCATCTTCAGCCATTAAAAGCTTTAATGATTTATTGCCATTGTATGCAATAGTATCATCGAGGGTGACAGAAGGGGTGCCGGGTGATCCGCCAGCGACCCACTTTAGCAGCGTCTCCATGTCGTCATGTAAAATTATAGGGCCGGCGTTAACGTTTTGCCCGAAGACGTTTACAGTCCTTTGATATTCGGTGGACATTTATAAAACCTCGCTTTCTGTTTGGATTATTAGTTGAACGTCGATCGTATGATCAACATTATCGGAATTTACTGCATAGACTTTAAGGTAACTTCCTGACGTGTCTACCTGCCAGTGATTGTCTAGGGATTTCCTTTCATCATCGCCGGTGATGTAGCTCACCTGGCCATATTCGGCTAGAATGTTGGTACCCTCAGGAGCAGCCGAGGTTGGCTCTGAATCGTCGAAGCTCTCATAAAAATAAAGTTGTACGGTTCGGTTTATTCCAAGCGCAAACGAGGCATGAATTATTTCTAATTCGTATGGCCTCGAAATGCGCTTGGAACTCAAAACCTTTGTAGAGTTAGCCGAAACCGTACCGTAAAAACTGATTGTTTTTAGCGGCATTACTAACCCCCGTTATTATAAGTCAACTAACTCCATTTTGATGATCTTGCAAGCTTCATCGACGCCCATGTCTAAAATCAGGTCCAAGGATGAAAGGCCCGCGGATTCAAGTAAGAACTCACCGTTACCGACTGGGTCAAAATCAAGCCACGTGTATAAATCGGGTATAATCTGACCGAAGGCTGCAATATCTCGAGGTAATGAGCTGACACGGAAAATGCGGTCGATCATCATCGCCTGGGTCTTTGCCAGACTGTAACCCCATTCTTTATTATTCTTCTTGATTTTACAGGACTTGATTCCGTACGTGTGCGAACCGGTCAAGGTGAAGGTGGTGTGTTGTAAGGCAAGTGCAACATAACGATTGCCGATACTGAGCGGAATTTGATTTTCTCCTGTGGCACCCGGGGCGGTTACTGAAAGCATGGTTGATTTCAAGTAACGGCTGGGGCTTGCGCCTGGCAGCTCGACAGTTTCGACGTTAATTATGCCATTGTCGCAGCTCGTAGCCGGGACCGTGGTGTCTAACGTAAGCTGCAGTTCACCGCGTAACGTTGCCGGAAAACATTCATCCGGATTGAATATACTGCGGCCGAATGGAATAATCAGGCCCAAATTTCGGGATGCGTTGTCCGTGGCAACGTTATTTGAAAGGTGGACTTGAGAAGCGAAAAGGTATGCCATTTGGGCGGAAATTGCTTCGCTTTCGAGCTGATAAATGGTCTGACCTTTCCAGGTGATGGAAACTGAATTGATGAAGGCGATAATTTCGGCAAGTGTTGCCTCATCGGTTACATTATAAACTTCCAGTGATATCAGAATGTGGCTCAATGGATTGATAGGAAGGTCAAGCGTTCTTGCCTCGGTTGCCGCCGTATGGTCTTTTAGGATATTACTGCGAATGAAGTCCATTTTAAAAACTCCTTTGTTAGATGTTAGGTTGTAGCATTGCGCTCGATGAGCGGCTTAAATAGCTATTTTGTTTTGGCGGCATGAAGGGCGGCGGCCAGCTTCTGAACCCGGGTAATATTTCTGGGATCGCCTTTGGCGTAGCGGGGGCCGATATCGGTTGACTGAATTGTCTGTAAAACAGGTGCGATCGCCGCTGCGAATGATCCTGATGCAGCTGCCACGCCTGGCCCGAATCGTTGGGATCCAAGTTCGACAGCGTTCTTTTTCCATTTGGCGGTACCTGCTTTGGCAACGCCTTTTCCAAAGCGTCCTTCCGTTGCTGCCTTGGTAACAGCGGTTTTGTAGATTTCCTCAGCGGCGCCTGTGGCTTGGGCCCAGTCGCGTTTGGGGTTCTGAACTCCGGCGTTATAGTATTCGGTGGCCTGTGCGGCGTTCTGTGACCACTTTTGCGCGGCGGCGGTACTTGATTTTGTTTCAGGCATGGTAATGCCTCCTTGATAAGATAAAAGTAAATAATTGAGTTAGGGAAAAAAGAGTATACGAAATAAGGTACCAAAAAAAGTGCCTAAATGCAATATAATTTATCAAGGCACTGATGCGGAATTTACAGTGTAAATTATTAAGGAGTTATGGTTTCGGCGAAATAATGTTTTCGGCAGAATTGTTCGGCGAGAAATAAAGAAACCGCAACGCCTTCGAACATTGCGGTTTCACCTGATTGAATCAGGAGGGAGCTGACAGATGTAAAAAACCTAAGATGAAACACAGGCTCAATTCACGAAAAGGTGTGGATTGGATACGTTATACGCTTCATAGGTTTATTAGTTCCAAAACAGCAGCTAGAACAAAATACACATGAAATGTGTATTTTTTATGCGGCGATATGGGACTTTGAGCGAGTATGATACATTGTCCGCCGCATTTGTTTTAATGTGGTACAGGCGATCGGCGAAATTCAAGGCTTTCGGTGGCCAATGTTTTCGGCCTGTACTAACGCCCCTAAAACCTGATTGCGGTTTTAGGTCCTATTAAGTAACACTGGGCCCAAGCTTTCGGTTGCCAATGTTTTCGGCCTGTACTAACGCCCCTAAAACCTGATTGCGGTTTTAGGTCCTATTAAGTAACACTGGGCCCAAGCTTTCGGTTGCCAATGTTTTCGGCCTGTACTAACGCCCCTAAAACCTGATTGCGGTTTTAGGTCCTATTAAGTAACACTGGGCCCAGGCCTTCGGTTGCCGCGGGCTTCGGGATCATCATCGGGCCGGGTTCCGGGATTATCATCGGGCCGGGCTTCGGGATCATCATAGGGCCGGGC
>JAOTSI010000225.1 GCA_029865005.1 Desulfobulbaceae bacterium | reverse complement strand
TCCGCCCTTGAATTTGGTTTTCATTTGGATATTGGTATCCATGGTCGCCATCGCTGAAGCCTCAATCTTCAAGCTTTCATTGGCCGGAAGACGGACAGTGAGAAAACTGTAATCCGGCCGCCCTTCGATGGTAAACTGATAGCCGGGATGGTCCAGATCACTTGTGATAACCTTGGCGTCAAAAGCCTGGATGGACTTGGTAGGCTTGACATCTTTTTTGGTCTTAGCAATGGCCTTTTCTGCCCACTCCACCGGCGGGGGTGTAGCGGCTGGCTTTTTCATCGCCATAATTTTACAATCAATACCCAATTGCTTAAAACGCTGTTTTAACTGTCGTGCTACTTTCTCATCAACATTTTTTTTAACCACCCTAGGTTTGCCGCTCATGAGTGTTTCCGCCGTTGCCATAGGAAGCTTCAATTTCTCATGCAAAGAAGCAACCGCTTCTTGCCGCGTGGTTTCATTTAAAAGGACGCCAGTGATGACAACCTGAAATTCTCCCATTTTATACTACTCCTCTCGTGCTAACCACGTGGTTTCAAGGTGGGGGTCAAGTTATGACCAAAACTGCCGGGATTGTGTGACTGGCACCATACGGTACCTTTACCTCGAAATTTACACACCAAACCTTCACCGCCCAACATGGACTGCAACCAACTCTTGCCCGCTTTAGTAATTTCGAATTCAAGAGTTTCATTAAAAGCCACAATATGACCGGAATCGACAATGTATTCGCCATTCACTTGGACTGGATAAATTGCACCGAACGAGCTCAACACCACTTTTCCTTTACCTTTGAGATTGAGCCAAAAAATACTCTCACCCGACAGAAGCGATTTAAATCCTTGCCATCCCATTTCCACATCTATATCTGGCTCACTGGCAAGATAGGAACCGCTTTGCACAATCAAGTTCTCATTATCGAGATCATAATCCATCATATCGCCGGACATGGTGGGAGCTAGCCATACCTCGCCACCATCACCCTTAGCGGTATAGTGATTAAGGAAAAAAGATTCCCCAGCGAGTATCCTTTTGGCAGCTTTGAGCAACCCACCGCTTGATTTTTTATGGGTCGTGGTTTCCAAATGCATATTGCCGCTCATGGCAATCATAGAGCCTGCCTGAGCAGTAAACCCCTCATCAGCGGCCAATTCTATTTTGGCAGCTGAATTACCAGGCCTAAATTGTATATCAACTTTCATCTAACTATCCTTGAAATAAAGGGAAAATAAAAATCCATGGAATACCGTCAATGGAAATCAAAACAGTTTAGGATTAATCCATCCGGTAAGTCCGGTGAGACTACGCGATTGAATGATAATTTTTCCTTTACCCACTACCCGAGTTACCAAACCCTCCCCGCCAAAAAAGCTGGAAAATATTCCCCCAGCTAGTTGTAATTTTAATTTAATAGTAGGATCATAAGCAACTAAGTGACTGGTATCAACAATATACTCACCATCAACTTCTTTTTCCAACAATGCTCCGTAAGCACCGTACCAAACCGTACCATTACCGCTGACCACGATCCTGAAGAGACCTTCCCTGGCAATAAAAGACACAAATCCGGCCCATTGTAGGCCGATTTTCACGCCCTCGGTGCAAGCTAAAAACGCACCAGGTTGCATATAAAGAGTATCACCGTTCAACTCAGCAGCTCGGATATCGCCAGGCCATGGCTGAACCAAGGTTACACGACGCAATTTTTCAGTATTGTTTGTAAATTTATTGATAAAGAATGACTCGTTACCCAGATATTTACGCAAAATAGCCTTAAAAAATCCGCCATTTAGTTTAGCTTCCAAATCGATCTCAGCCGCCATGGAAGACATTGCGTCCGATTCCGCAATAACCGATTCGCCCGATTCCAGATCCACATCCAGATAAGCGAAAGCCGGACCTCCTTTTAATTGTGTCTTCATACTCCGCGGTCCCCTTGAGTTTATTTTTATTATATTAACAACGGGCCATAACCCGCCAACTCCGAAATATACGAAATGCACACCGCATAATTCGGAACAAGAAAATTTAATATTTTAGTTGGTTCGCCACTTAAATCTAAATTATTTTACCCAACTATTATTTAAAGAAATAGTTATTCCACTACAAATTCAAGCACAGTACGCTTAAGTTGCTTAAACTCAGAACTCAAATCACGGTATTCCACCTGACTCTGCTGGGCTATGAGATTATTTAAATGTTCAATACGTTCACCGGTAGCAGGATGGGTACTCAAAAATAAAAGGGTATTGGTTATAAGTTTAATAGCCTGCTCGTTACCGAGTTTGGCTAGAATCTTTTTCTCTTCTTCGATCAGCTTTTCAAAAAAAATTATCATTCCATGAGGGTCAATATTTGCGGCCTTCAACAAACGATATCCTTTTTCATCGGCTTCGTTTTCAAAGTCACGAGAATATTGCTGATTAATTAACATGGGCGCTGCATCAGCAAGCACTGCAACCATCCCACTCATATCCCCAAGTGCCGTTTGAATAGCCAAAAAAATTCCCGCCGAGGAAATAAGATGCCGGATACCGTGTTGCTCGGAGACATGAGTTATCTCATGGGCCAAAACACCGAGAACCTCTTCGGCACTATCAGCGGCCTGAATCAACCCAGAATTAATCACCACGTAGCCTCCAGGCAGCGCAAAGGCATTGATATTTGGATCGGAAACAACATAAAACTGATAAGAATAGCGATCTGTGGGAATATGAGCAGCTAAGGCTGAAGTGAAGCTCTCAAGCGCAGCCTTTCCTTCATCGCTCTCCATTATTTTTTGCTTAAAACTATATTGAGCAAAACCTTTTTCACCTATCTGAGCTTCAATACTCACCGGAAGTTGAGCGGCAATGACCCGAGCCAAGGTATCCATAAAGAAAAAAGGTGATATAATAACGAAAAAAAGCAGACAAAGAGCACCGAGGGTCACTCCCCAGTTGAGAATACGTCGCTTACGTATCTCACTTACCTGGGAGCGCACATCATGCCTGTAAGTCAACAAATGATTTTTTAGTAACGAACGATCACTACTATAAAAAGTATAATCGGGAAGAGCAGGATGACTAATAAGAACCAAACGCTTGGAAGCACCACCAAGACTTAAAGATATATTTTCTAGAGGAATGGTTACTATTTCTACTGCACAGGTAAAAACAAGTCCTTGATCGGTGACCTCCAAAGTTCCAGAAACTCGATCATTTGGATATTTATTATGAAAAGCGTGAGCTGGATATGTCATAAATCGACCTGCTGAGTATTACGAATACAAATGTATTCCTTATCTTATGATTAGTTGATATGAAACATATATATATAACATTGTCCAGAACCTATTGCAGAAAATAATCCTGGGACCGATATGACCATCACCAGCTCCTAGACAGTCGATTTTTCTATCTCTAACCAAAAATAATTATGATACCAAATTGATAAAATCAATAATTTTGCTTTTAATGAAAAGAAAAGCAATGTTATATTTAATTACAGCTCCTATAAATGCACCTGGTCACATGGCTCATAACTAGCGATTTAATTTACTTCGCAATGAAAAGCGGTCACAGATGCCTCATATTTAAACAGTTACCGCTGCTCTCTATAGCCCTTCTCGGCGAGCAAGGACAACCGCAAAAAGATGAAGTACCTGTGATCACTTACCTATAAAATGTCATCTACAAGAGGGAAGACAGAGTGAAATCTAAAACAAAAATAGAGAACATAACAACAGGTAATATGGTATACGGTAATTTTTTACTAATCCTCTGTTTATTTTTATTTCTCTCACTTTTTTTTAGACAACAAGCCTCGGCAATAGAACAACAAGAAAACCCTGGTAAATTGATCTATGTTTATGGAGATCGAGACCTTGAAACACCCGACTTGCAACGAGCTTTTGGCTTAGTGACTCTGGTTGAATTTGACGGAAAACGTATATTATTTGATACAGGAGGGGATGGATCGATACTTCAAAACAACATGAATAAAATGGGTATTGATCCAAAAAGCTTAGACCTGGTAGTTATCTCGCATCATCACTGGGAGATGGTGGGAGGAGTCGATTTTCTACTACAGCAAAATCCCAACTTACGCGTAATAAGTACCAACAAAGTTGTTAGCCTACTCAAAGGGTATCATAAAGAATGGCATGTTGAAAACATAGGACAGAGTCTAAAGATCACACCGAATATATTCGTAATGAAGCTTAAAAGCGGATTTATGCAAGGCGGGCCCATGGGCATAGAAGAGCTACACCTCATCTTGAAAACTAAAAAAGGCTTAGTGATTCTTGAGGGCTGCGGACACCCCGGTGTGTTAAAGGTCGTAACTGAATCCATGACCCAACTCCATGAAAAGAAAATGTATCTCCTCTCCGGTGGCACCCAGCTACTTGACAGAGGTCATAAGGTTATGCTTTCAAGTTGTGATTCGGAGTTCCATAAATATGTGTTAGGAAAAATGCCTATGAAATCGTTACAATGTGGACAGCAATTTTCCATCCCTCAACCCCACCCCTATTCTGATAATGAAGTAGCCCACATCGCCAACCAATTAATAGCTACCGGAATGCAATATATCGTTCCTACTCTTTGCACGGGTGAAAGACCTGAAAAAATATTTGCCAATTATTTTCATGAAAAATATATCTCACAAAAATTAGGCTTATCCATTCCCCTACCTCTACCAGCCACTCTCTAACGCCCTGATATCAAGTAGCAGTGTATCATTACTAAAAATATACTGCTTCTTCCAACAATCAGTTCAAACCATGCCTGTCAAGTCGAAAAACATAGTTTTTCATTTGCCATTAAACGGTTCCGCCTGTACTATAAGTATACAATATAGGTTATTACTACTAGTTGGCCAGCTCCATACTTCTTCATCAAGAAACAAATCACAGAGATAACAGAATGAATCCTCGCAACAGGATAATTTTATTAGTCTGTATCATGACGTTAATCACCTCCTTAGTGCTAACCAGCACCTTGTGGATTTTATATAATGCTTCTTTGGACACCCAAAAAGAACATCTTCGTGAAACCGTAAAAAGTCAAGCATGTCTAATTGAAGCCGTTGCCAGATTTGACAAAAGACACCATAATAATTATAAATTAGGCTCAACCGCTGCCACCTTAAGCCAGATAAGAGATGCACATAGTAAATATCTCGGCTATGGAAGTACTGGCGAATTCACCCTCTCGCGGATCGAAGGAGACCAGATTGTATTTCTCTTAACCCATCGCAACGGTACACTAAATGAATCCACCTCCGTACCACTAAACTCGCAATTAGCTGAGCCTATGCGTCGTGCTTTAGCTGGTAAATCAGGAACCCTTATTGGATTGGATTACAGAGGGGAGCAGGTTCTTGCCGCCCATGAACCTGTTAAAGAGCTAAATTTAGGCATTGTAGCCAAGGTCGATCTTGCAGAGCTGCAACAACCATTTATAAAAGCTAGTGCAATAAGCATGTTAATTGCATCGTTATGTATTACATCCGGGGCCTATTATTTCTTCCACATTACTAACCCCATGATCAAAAAACTCACTGAAGAAGTACACTTTCTGACCGGTTTATTGCCGATTTGCGCTTCCTGTAAAAAAATCCGCAACGACAACAATGAGTGGCAACAGATTGAATCATTTATCAGCAAAAAATCAAAAGCCTCTTTCAGTCACTCCATGTGCCCTGATTGCGCTCCTATTTACTATCCTAAATTGCATTCAACCAACACAGGCAAAAAAGAACTAAACACAGACCCCATAAAAAATGTAAGTTAATTTATAAGCCCACCACACACCATTCAATTCTTCTTTATTAGTTAAACATACACATTAACGACCTTCACACACCATCACCATGTTAAACACAACCGCAAAGATCAAACTGCACTCAAAAAAGACAACGATAGGAACAAGCCATTAAAGATGTTTTTTCTTAAAATTTAGAGTATATAGTATCATTTAAAATATATCAGCTTTGCCTGCATGAAAAAAAAGAGTACCCTACCCAATAATGGACATTATTGAGAAGTTCTATAAACACAATGAGAATATGGAATGTTAAAAAAGTTTATCACCTACATCCGCAACACCTTAAGCAAAACGGGTAAACCTACCCTTAAACAGGAAAATAACCTCCAAATACAGCCTACAGAACAACCCGTAGCCGGGCAAAGCGACAAACAGAAACAACAAAAATATCGTAAACCGAAAAAAAGACAAAGGCCCCAAGACACCTGGGACATTTCTAAGTTTGAAGTTAAGCCGGTTGAAGACAAAAGTCGTTTCCACGATTTCAACCTGCCACTTTCGATAATGCACGGTATCGCAGATCTAGACTTCAAATATTGCACTCCGATCCAAGCCATGACCATGAAAACCACGCTAGCTGGATCCGACGTAATAGGTAGGGCCCAAACAGGAACCGGTAAAACCGCCGCCTTTCTGATCACCATCCTGCACAACCTCCTGAAAGACGGTCGTAAACCAAAATGGAAACCTGGAGTACCCCGCACTCTAATCATCGCTCCTACCCGTGAACTTGTCATGCAAATAGCCAGAGATGCTCGTGAGCTAGCAAAGCATTGCCCTATCACGGTCAAAGAAGTGTTCGGAGGCATGGATTACGACAAACAACAACAACAGCTTGAACGTGGCCCATCAGACATTGTTATCGCCACTCCAGGTCGATTACTGGATTTTCAAAAACGAAGAGTCATTAACTTAAGAGAAGTTGAAATCCTGGTTATTGATGAGGCTGATCGCATGTTGGACATGGGCTTTATTCCGGACGTGACCAGAATTGTCCAAGCCACTCCACACAAAGATAGACGTCAAACGTTGATGTTTTCCGCCACCCTAACTCCAGAGGTAAAACGATTAGCCTCCCGTTGGTGCACCGATCCAATCAACGTAGAAGTAGAGCCCGAACAAGTGGCAGTTGACACGGTGGAACAAATTGTCTACATGACCACTGACAAAGAAAAATATTCCATTTTATACAACATGCTGATTAAAGAAAACCTAGATAAAGTTCTGGTTTTCACTAACCGCAAAGATGAAACCAGAAGGCTTACCGAACGATTACGACGCAATGAAATTAGTTGCGCCATGCTCTCTGGAGATGTAGCCCAGAAAAAACGTACCACCACTTTAGAAAGATTTCGTAACGGAAATCTAAAAGTGCTAGTCGCTACAGACGTTGCTGGTCGCGGTATTCACATTAATGGTATCACCCATGTTTTCAACTACACCCTTCCTTACGAAGCTGAAGATTATGTACACCGTATTGGTAGAACGGGTCGCGCAGGCAAAGCTGGAATAGCAATCA
>JAOTSI010000226.1 GCA_029865005.1 Desulfobulbaceae bacterium | reverse complement strand
CATGGCCATATTAGCTTTTTTACCAATTTTCGGTATCGGCCTGGTACTCATCCCCACTGCCCTCATTTTGGCATTTAATAGCCATATTGGACAAGGACTCATTACCATATCTTTCTATGTTGTCCTTTCTTTCTCGGTAGAATACCTGATTAAGCCTAAACTGGTCGGAGACCACGTACAGATGCATACCCTCCTAGTCTTCTTGACCATCATCGGAGGAATGAGCGTATTCGGCATTTTGGGTATTATATACGGCCCCCTTATTGTCACCGCCTTCCTCACGCTCTCAGAGATATACCTTCGTAATTACACATCAAACAATAATAAAATCTAATGCCGGTATTCCAACTTACCAACGACATTATTTTCCCTCCCCCGCAGTTAGCCGAGCCGGACGGCCTCCTGGCCATCGACGGCGACCTCAGCCCTGCTCGCTTACTAACCGCTTACAGTACCGGAATATTCCCCTGGTACTCTGCGGGAGAACCGATTCTATGGTGGTCACCCACTCCCAGATTAGTACTTTTTCCCGAAAAATTTCACCTTTCCAAACGGCTAGCACGCACTCTACGACAAAATAGATTTTCCATTTCGGCCGACACCGCCTTTGAACAGGTAATCCGATGCTGCGCAGATACCAGACTCAAAGTAGGCGAGCAGACCTGGATTACCGATGAGATGCAAGAAGCCTATATTCTTTTACATAAAATGGGATTTGCCCACAGTATTGAATGTTGGACGGGAAATGATTTGGTGGGAGGCCTTTACGGGGTGAGTTTAGACAACGTTTTCTTTGGAGAATCCATGTTCAGCACAGTTTCTGACAGTTCTAAAGCAGCGTTGGCAACCTTAGCACGCAATAGCAAGAAACTCGGAATCAAGATGATGGATTGCCAAATGACCACCAAACACCTCCAGAGCCTAGGAGCTCAAGAAATAACCGGAAAATCGTTTAGAAATCTTCTTGATTTACATATTAGTACAATGACCCCACAAAAAAAATGGCGCCTGTATTGAACTGACAAGGAGGAAACAGTTCACAGGCGCCGGCTGGGGAGGAGAATATGTTACTTTTTAAAAAACAAATCATTTTAAAGTGAGTACTACATGAGACAAACAAAATTCCCACTTAATGATGCCTTCTAAGTACATTATAGACACCGGTTACACAGAGTCAAGAAAAAAGAATTTTGCTATCCATATTCCCTTTAACATATTAGTTTATAATAAAAATATAATACTGATACGCTAGATTAAACACTGTTCATGGATAACTCTCTCAACAAGCGTATCGGAAAGTTCTATAATTCCTATCCAATAAACCTTCTCAGCGTAAGCGTACTATCTCTACTACCTCCTGCTCGCTAACGGTAAAAAGAGTACCATTTTTATCCTTTATTTCGAGAAGATCACCCTTCTCAGCATAAGAAGAAGCATGAATAGTACCGCCGGATACAAGCTTTATCTTGTAATACGGATCAGCATCCCTGATACCCTCTACAAATTCAGGGGAGACCTCCCGCACAAACCGACTAACCAGCCCGCCATTCTTGTCCATCACAAAATACCATAATAGCGACACCATCACGACCACAGCTATAGCAAATTGGATCAACTTTTTCTTTCGCCACAGCGTAGAAGAAGTAGCTTCCCGATGCTTCTTGATCCGATTATCCTTAAGCCGATGATCCTTGCTGAAATAAAATTCACAATATCGACATTGCATCACCTCAAAGGGTAACTCTTTAGCACAATTAGGGCAGATCCTGCTGGAGAAATCATATTTTTCTTTTATCGTATTATCACTACTTATCAAAAAATGATTATCGCAGCCATCACAACGCACCAATTTCACACCATTTGAAGGGATGTTCCTTTCGTTAAAACTGTGGATAGTATGGCACTGTCCGCATTTAAGTTTCATAGTTGACAGTTCCCTTTACTATTTGACAAGTTACCCCCCCACTTGTTTCAATAAATAAAATTTTGTTCCTATGGATTCGGCTAGTTAACGAACAGCTAGTTTAAGGTTATATTTATACAAAATCAAGAATCTATGCTAATCTGAAAGGGTGGTTGAAGGGGTACCGAATAGCCGTCAGGTACAGCTCCTTCTAAGGACCTTTTACACCAATGACTCTCTGATATCTGGTTGTTTCGGATTTAGGGGAAAGGACGCCTTGACATTGCCAACCACTTAATTATTATGGAAAAGTTAGATAACCACTTCATAACTACCATAATCGTTAAATGGAGGGATAAATGGCCAAAGCGTCCCCAAGAGTTAATCGTACAACATGTGTCCCTTTTTGCAAGGATACATATGCGAAAGACGTTGAGAATCATAAAAAATTTCATCATAATATCAATAAAATTCTGGCAATCCATCCAGAGCTGTTCGTATCCAATATTCATAATGGGTACCGGCTGAAGGATCGCTATTTTTCCCAAAAACTTCGCATCTGGATTCGCCGTATCAAAATTGGATCAAAAAGCTACACTATACGTCCATCATTTGTGATGCCCTATCTAACGGCTTTTACAGATGATGTAAAGAAGGCGCTCTTTTTACGAAAATTCGATGTTCCTTCGTGGGCACTTGCTCATATTTTTAGTAAAAATTCAGTGTATTGGTACAGAATGGAAAGTCATTTGGGAAAATTTAGCGTTGTCGGCACAACTATCAATGAACCATCTAATATCCCTTTGCATCTTAGTGCTGATGAAAAACATACCAGAAAATTAGGCGAGAAATGCTATATCCCCACAACCGTTGGTAACGGATGCATACTAGGCGTAGCCGTTAGTGAAAATGCCGGCAACGAAGCGCTTGAAAAGAGTTACAGCGTTTTCAAGAAAGAAGCTAGACGTTTACATCCTGATTATTCACCGAAAACGGTGAACACCGATGGTTGGGCCGCTACAAAAAATGCTTGGCGAAACCTTTTCCCAACAGTATGTATCTTAACTTTTTTTCTTCATATTTACAATAAGATGCGTAATCGGGCAAAAAAGAAGTATCGTGATATTTTTCTAAAAACGGCTTCTGATTTATGGCATTGTTTTGAGGCAGCAACACAACGGTCATTCTCTCAAAGGGTTAGAAGGCTTGCTGAGCAAGGATTAAAAGATGTGTTGCCAGATGTCATCCTCAATCAATTGAAAAAGCTACAAACTAACATTTCCAACTACTCCGTCTCATACAAACATCCTGGTTGCCACAGAACAAGCAACATGATCGATAGATTGATGCGGAGGATGAATCAACATCTTTATAATACAAAGTATTTCCATGGGGTATTAGAGGCTGCAGAATGTAATATACGTGGTTTGGCATTAATCCAAAATTTTTCTCCTCAAAATCCAGCTACCGTCAAAAAGCATGATGGCAAAAAAAGTCCGGCTGAACAATTGAACGGAGGATGCTATCACGAATGTTGGCTGCAAAATCTATTGATCTTTGCATCACTGGGGGGATATCGCAGGCCTCCCCTAAATCCGTAACAACCAGTATATTTTCAGGGATAAGGCCTGGGGAAAAGATGTATGAAGAGCTTCTAATGTCTCGTGATGATATAGAAAAAACAATTAATCCAAAGCTTTATAAAGCTTTTGGTTCTAGCGTCCATGAAGAAGTGTTGGGAGCAATAGATGAATTAAAAAAGAAATGGGTAATCCGGATCCTTTCATTATTCGTTCTCATTTAAAAAAGCTCGTAGCATCATATACTCCAGAATCAATAGTGGACAATGTGGTGTGGAAAATATTATTGTCGGGCTGCACCAAGATGGGATTGAATTGGAAAAAGGGATTGTGGTTATGAGTAAATATGTTGATGGTGCATTTTTTGGTGGCTGATTGAGATTCTGAGGTTCTATATCAATAGTAGAAAGTTTTCTCTTTGGTGGCGATGTAGTTGAAATTTTAAGGCATAAAAAGCAATATTAGATATCGTAAGTTTATCAAAAATGTGGAGTAATCGGTTGGTTATAGTCTCAGGTCTGTTTAAATGGACAAATTTTTTTTAAAAAATGCATATTTTAAACTAACTAAACATAGGATTAGTAGATTACGTAATTTTCTGAGGTTTATCGCTTACGAAGTTCGGATATATAACTTACTGTTCCTATAATTATATAATGGAAATCGCCTTATTTTAAAAATACTAGAAATTCAAATACTCCAGTTGGCTCTTTGCTGTTTTGTGTGGGTAGATTCAAGTTTCTCCGTAATATAAGGGATATCCTTTTTGATAGAGTCCTGCCGGAAAAGTATAAGATTTTATTGTTTTTGTCGCTTGTTGTATGTGTTGTGTTGGATATAAAAAGAATACAAGTCTAGTGAGTTATAGAGGGTAAGTAAAATTACTAAAGGATGATTGTGCAGAATTTAAATCGAACGGCCCATTTATTAACAGATCTTTTTTTTGTCTGCTTCGGTTCCTGGAGTTTAGTTGAGCTGGCTTGTTATTTTCTAGATCTGTCTTTTCATAATATGGTTTGGATAGGTTCAAGTGTGATGATCGTTTTTGGAATTATCACCTGGTATTTTTGTCGTATACAACATGAGACTAAAGTCGATTCTAGATTAGAATTATTTTTATTGGTTATCTTTGTTTTAATTGCTGTATTATTGACTATATGTTTAAATCGTCCAGATGTAGATGATAAAACCTATCTAAGTATTGCATTGGGCGTGTTGGATTTTCCTAATCATAGTTTCTCAGAAGTTCCCTCTTTTGATATTGTGCCTAAATACTATTTAATGACTTCTTATGAAATGTTTCGGGCTGCAATAAGCTATGTAACCGGAATGCCCATTTTGATTTCCTATTATCTAGTGGTTCCAGGTTTTTTTGCAATATTCGTGGTATTGACTCATTGGCGTTTACTAAGGGTTATGAGTGATGGTAATTGGATAGCAGGTTTAACTTTTTTACTATTGCTAATGATTGCCTGGGGTGATGTTCACCGTACTCACGCAAATTTCGGTCTTGTACGTATGTTTCAAGGCAAAGCTTGTTTTGTTTCTATTGTTGTTCCTGGAATGTTATTTTATTTTTATAAATTTATGGAAACTAGTAGTAAAAAATATATTGTGTTACTAATATTTACCATGGTTTGTGGGGTGGGTTTTAGCCCAACCGGCGTTAGTGTCGGTACCATGACCCTTGTCCTTTTGTTGTTTTGTAATTTTAAATTTAAAATTAATTCTGTAAAACAATGTTTATATAGTTTATTGCCTTGTGTTCTTCCTTTGTTGATTGGAGGAGTTGTGTTTTTTAAGATGGGAGTGTCTAGTAGAGGGGTGCATACTGCTCAAGGAGTACTACCGTCTACCACTACCTTAGAAATGATCACTTTTGTTATGGGAAAGGGATTGCGTGGTGGCTATGCTATGTTTTGTCTTCTTATTTCCCCATTTCTTATTAATAACAATGTTATCAAAGTTCATTACCGAAATTATGTTATAATTTGTCTGATCCTCCTTGCATTTCCCTGGACCTCAGATATTGTAGCTAAATTATCTACAAGTACTGGATCTTGGCGTTGGCTATGGTGCATACCTTTTCCAGCTATTATGGCGTTGGTTGCTTCTAAGCTTTTTTCTTTTGAATATAAATCAATTAACGGGTCATTCTTGTTTATTGTGCTTTGTCTATCGTTTTATTTTGCCGGTACGCGAAATATTATTTCGCTAGAAAATTATACTACCTTGACCTGGCCAAGTCCAAAAATAGCCGAGCAAAATAGAGTGATCTTGGACTATTATAAGTATGGGGTTGTGAAAAATGGTCGTATTTATCTTGGGGATAGTGAACAGGGATTTTGAGAAGCGTAAAATGTAACTGGCTTTGAAATTGTTGCTTTTTTGTGATTTATGGTAACCGTGATGCGTACGCCGATCGAGTTCAATTAAAAAAATAAAAAAATAGTTTTTCTGTTAAATAAGGGTGTTGAAATAGGTATTGTTTGCCGTTTGTGAGGGCATTCCTTCTATGTTTTTTCGATTTTTTTCTATATCCGATTCTCAGCGATTTGTCCTGACTAGTTTTTAAATTTTATTCTTTCGAAAAAGGTAATTAAATTTAGATTCTTGTTACTACCGCAGACATAGTAATCTACTGTTTAAAACTGCCTATTTTTTGGAGCCGTTTCTGTCTCTATAACTATTACTTTCCTGTTGGCAATCTCGTTGCCAGGCCTCCTGTCAATTAGCGGTATAGGCTCTTTGCTATTTCGTGTGGGTAAACTCGGTTACTCCAACAGAAAAGGCTTTACCCAAATATGTTGCAGAATGCTTGAAGTCAACGGATAGCATGGAGAGGTGGCGAAGGCGATAGGGTTTTCATGTCTCCGGCGGGGCACTAGCTCAAGGGCTACTCCTTAATTAGCTGATTTGTCTCTTTTTTTTTTGTATTACCCACACAGAACAGCGACGAGCCGTTTTAAGCTTATGTTGTTGCCGTACTGTAACCGTTCACCCGTTGAACGATTACAATAGATGATCTATCTTTCTTAACTGTAAAATATTTCCTTCCATTTTTTACATTCTTTTGCATTGTTACCATTGCTTCATGTGGTAAACTTTGCAAAACCATACGCTTTTTATTCTCCTTTGATAAAACTTTGGGGTTCCACTATGACCGATCAATTATTCCAGCTCTTGAAAACATCTTTTTCCCCGAGCCAAGCTTACCTGCTTGCCAGCTTGACGGCGGTCGCAATGCTCATGATCTTGTGTACTGCGCAAACTGGTTTCGCTGCACCGCAAAACATAAAAGAATTGCGTCGGACAGCCAACAAAATCTACCAGGATGGCAATTATCAGCAAGCCTTGGAGCTGTACCTAAAACTGCTTGACCGTAAAGACGGTGAGCCGGGTTTTGTTGGTAACGATCTAAACATGGCGATTAACTGTTTGAATAATGTAAACCGCCAAAACCAGACTGACGAGCTGCGGGAAAAGACGATCAAAACCCATAAAGACAACTTGCATCTGCTATGGGCCGTGGCTCAAAGTTATCTCCATGCCAATCATTCCGGCTACCTCATTGCCGGAAAATTTGAGCGTGGTTCCCACCGGGGGGGAGGAAAATACGCCAATGCCATGGAGCGTGATCGGGTCCGGGCGCTTCAGTTGATGGTCCGGGGGATGAAGGTTGCCGAAATCGAGAAAAATAAAGGCAGGGTGGCCGGTTTTTACCAGTCTTTTGCCGGAATGTGGCTTGTAAACAGGTACAATAATAATGCATCCTGGGAGCTTCAGGCCTTGACCAACCTCGATACCCTGCCGGATTATGAGGAGGGATATCCATACAACCAGGGGGAA